>JBKPDA010000281.1:0-4810 GCA_046727635.1 Actinomycetota bacterium
GGGCACGCGGCCGAGGGCAACCCCGACCTGCTGCGCTCGCGCGTGGAGTTCGAGACGCGCGTGGTGCCGCTGGTGGAGGTGGCGGGGGAGACGGTCTCGTCGAGCCACATCCGCGGACTGGTGGCCGCCGGCGAGGTGGACGTGGCGGCTGACTTCCTCGGCGGGCCGTTCCTCTACGAGGGCGAGGTCGTGGAGGGCGACAGGCGCGGGCGCGAGCTCGGCTTTCCGACGGCGAACATCGTGCCCGACGACAAGCTCGCCTACCCGGGTCACGGCATCTACGCAGCCTGGGCCCACGGCCACCCGGCCGCCGTGAACGTGGGCGTGCGGCCCACGTTCGTCACCGGGCGGGGCGCTCTCATCGAGGCGTTCCTGATGGACTTCGAGGGCGACCTCTACGGCCAGACGCTCAGGCTCGCGTTCCTTGAGCGCCTGCGCGGCGAGAAGCGGTTCGACTCCGTGGACGACCTGGTCGCGCAGATGCATCTGGACGTTCAGCAGGCGCGCGAGATTTGTTCTGCTACGGTCTCCCGCCGATGAGCCTCACCGCGGAAGCCAAGCGCGACATCGTCACCAAGTTCGGCAAGTCCGACAACGACACCGGGTCCACCGAGGTCCAGGTGGCGCTGCTGACCGTGCGCATCAACCACCTCACCGAGCACCTGCGCGAGCACAAGAAGGACCACCACTCGCGCCGCGGCCTGCTGATGCTGGTCGGCCAGCGCCGCCGCCTGCTCAAGTACATGCAGAAGACCAACCTCGAGGGCTACCGCGCGCTCATCAAGGAGCTCGGGCTGCGGCGATGATCGAGCCTGGCTCGCGGGCGCCGGACTTCGAGCTGCGCGACCAGGACGGCTCGGAAGTCACGCTGCAGGACCTCAGGGGCCAGACGACGCTGCTCGTCTTCTACCCGCTCGACTTCAGCCCGGTCTGCACCGACCAGCTCTCGATCTACCAGGAGCTGCTGGACGACTTCGAGGCGCGCGGCGTGAAGCTCTACGGCGTGTCGGTGGACTCCGCGTTCTGCCACAAGGCGTTCCAGGACAAGCTCAACCTCACGATCCCGCTGCTGGCCGACTTCGAGCCGAAGGGCGCCACGGCGAAGGAGTTCGGCGTCTACAACGACGAGTACGGCACCGCCAAGCGGGCGCTCTTCCTGATCGACCCCGAGGGGATCGTGAAGTGGTCCTACGTATCGCCGAGCGTGCTCGAGATCCCCGGCGCGAACCTGATCTTCGACGCGCTTGAGCCCACCCCCGCCGCCTGACGGGCGCGCGGACCTTCGCAGCTCGGGCGGTCCGCCGCCGCTCGGCCCAGACGACCACGTGCGCGGCGAGCACGGCCTCGTCGTCATCGAGTACGGCGACTACGAGTGCCCGTATTGCGCACGCACCGACGTGCTGCTGCGAGACCTGCCGATCACGCGCGTCTTCCGCCACTTCCCGGTGCCGTCCAAGCACCCACGCGCACGGACGCTTGCCAACGCGGCCGAGGCCGCCGCTCTGCAGGGCGCCTTCTGGGAGCTGCACGACTCCCTGTTCGCCGACCAGGGACACCTCGACGATCCGCATCTGTGGCGGCGCGTCGAAGGACTGGGACTCGACCTCGAACGGTTCAACCACGACCGCCGCTCGTCTGCGGTCGAGGAACGTGTGACGCGCGACTTCCGCGCGGGTGTGCGCGCCGGGGTGATGACCACGCCCACGCTGTTCGTCGACGGCGAGATGTTTCCGGGTGTGCCGTCCGCCGAGCTGATTGAGCGGCTCAGCCGAGCGTGAGGCCGCTGAGCAGATCGCTCGGGATTGCCTCGCGCCGCAGGACGAAACTCGCCTTGAACGTCACGGAGCCCGTGAACGGCCCGGCGTGGAACTGGCGCACGCTGGAGGCGGCGAGCGTGAGGTTGCGCTTGCGCAGGTCCCTGGTGCGGATCGACAGCGACGGAATCGCGGAGGCGTGGGCGATGTCGGCGTCGCTGGGCCCGACGCAGTAGGTGTCGAGGAAGTCCGGGGCGAGGTCCGGCGAATGGAACTGCACCTTCAGACGTCGGGCGTTCCCCTGCATCAGCACGTAGTCGAAGCGGTGCAGCACCTTCTCGGTGCACGGCGGGCCGCCGCCTGGCCCGTTCACCGTGACGGTGGTGAGCCCGCCCACGTCCACGCTGGCGTACCCGGACGCGGTGGAGCGACGGCCGCTGCGCGCCACCAGCACCGTGCCGTCGCCGTCGCGGATGGCGGGGAAGCCGTAGCTGATCGTGCCGTTGTAGCCGCACACTCCGGCGCGCGCGCACTCCGGACCGCCGTCGCCCTGGAAGGAGACGACCTCCGACATGCTTCCCGAGCGCACCGTGAAGGCGAGGAAGTCGAGCTTGGGCGCAGCGGCCGCAGGCCCGGCGCTCGCGAGGGCGCCGAGCAGGACAAGCGACGCCAGTGTCCCGCGAATCACCCCGGCAGTGTCGCGAACGCGCCGCGAAGCTGTCAAACCGGCGCCGGCGCCGGCTCGCAAAGGCGCATTGCTAACCTCCGCTCAACTCTTTCGAGAGAGTCAATGACACATGCCGCCAACCGGAGGCGGCGCTGAAAGGAACAGCATGAATGACGTAACGCCTCAGGCGCACCGCGTCTCGGTCGAGGTCGGAGGAACCGAGATTTCGTTCGAGACCGGGAAGCTCGCCAAGCAGGCAAGCGGCGCAGTGGTGGTGCAGGCAGGGGACACGATGGTCCTCTCCACCGCTACTGCAGGAAATCTTCGCGACGTCGACTTCCTCCCTCTCACGGTGGATGTCGAGGAGCGCATGTACGCCGCAGGCAAGATCCCCGGCAGCTTCTTCAAGCGCGAGGGCCGCGCGGGCGAGAAGGGCACCCTCACCGCCCGCATGATCGACCGCCCGCTGCGCCCGCTCTTCCCCAAGGGCTGGCGGCGAGAGACACAGCTCGTGTCGATCCCGATGTCGGTCGATCACGTGAACCCCTACGACATCCTCGCGATGAACGGCGCCAGCGCCGCGCTGATGGTGTCGGAGATCCCCTTCCCAGAGCCTGTTGGCGCCGTGCGCATCGGCAAGGACGAGGAAGGCGGGTTCGTGGTGAACCCGGACGAGGAGTCGCTCCTCGAGTCCGGCCTCGACCTCGTGGTCGCGGGCACCGAGGAGGCGATCCTGATGGTCGAGGCGGGCGCGGACGAGGTGTCCGAGGCCGAGATCCTCGACGCGCTCGACATCGCCCACGCCGAGATCCGCAAGCTCTGTCAGCTCCAGCGTGAGCTGCAGCAGATCGCCGGTAAGGAGAAGCAGGAAGTCGAGGTCCCGCAGGTGGACGAGGGCCTGCTCCAGCAGGTGCAGGAGCGCTTCGGTGCGGCACTCGACGATGCCACCCAGGTCGAGGACAAGCTCGAGCGCCAGGACGCCACCGCCAAGGTCGAGGAGGAGGTGCTCGCAGCGTTCGCCGGCGAGCCCGAGTCGCTCGAGTACGCAGAGCGCAGGGCCGCAGCGCAGCTCGCCTTCGACAAGCTCGAGAAGGACATCATCCGGCGGCGGATCGCCGTCGACAAGAAGCGGCCCGACGGCCGCGCAGCAGACGAGATCCGGCCGATCTGGATCGAGGTAGGCGTGGCGCCGCGCACACACGGCTCGGCGATCTTCACGCGCGGTCAGACGCAGGCGCTCTCGGTGGTGGCCCTCGGAACCACGCGCGAGGAGATGAGGCTCGACACGCTCGGCCTCCAGACCGCCAAGCGCTACTTCCACCACTACAACTTCCCGCCGTTCTCGGTGGGCGAGGCCGGCTTCATGCGCGGCCCGAAGCGCCGCGACATCGGCCACGGCGCGCTCGCGGAGCGGGCGCTCGTACCGGTCATCCCGTCGCAGGACGACTTCCCCTACACGATCCGCGTGGTCTCGGACATCCTCGAGTCGAACGGGTCGTCGTCGATGGCGTCGGTCTGCGGCTCGAGCCTGTCGCTGATGGACGCGGGCGTGCCGATTCGCAAGCCGGTGGCGGGCATCGCCATGGGCCTGATCAAGGAGGGCGACGACTACATCGTCCTGTCCGACATCGCCGGCGTGGAGGACCACCTCGGCGACATGGACTTCAAGGTCGCCGGTACGGCCGACGGCATCACCGCGCTGCAGATGGACATCAAGATCGGCGGCGTCACCTTCGACATCCTGCGCGACGCGCTCGAGCAGGCCCAGGAGGGTCGCTCCTTCATCCTCGGCAAGATGGCCGAGGTGATCTCCACGCCGCGCGAGGAGCTGTCGAGCTACGCGCCGCGGATCACGTCGATCGTCATCGACGTGGACAAGATCGGCATGGTCATCGGCAAGGGCGGCGAGACGATTCGGGCCCTGTCCGAGGAGTACGAGGCCCAGATCGACGTCGAGGACGACGGCACGATCCTGGTCTACGCGGCGAGCGGCGAGCAGGGCGACGCCCTGATCGACCGCATCCGCTCGATGACCAAGGAGGTCGAGGTCGGCGACGAGTACACCGGCAAGGTCGTGAAGACCACCACGTTCGGGGCCTTCGTCGAGCTCTCCAAGGGCACCGACGGCCTGCTGCACATCTCGAACATCAAGCCCGGCGAGCGCGCCGAGTCCGTCGAGGACGTGCTCAACCGCGGCGACGAGGTGAACGTGCGCGTGGTCGAGGTCGACAAGGAGCGCGGCCGCATCGGCCTGCGCCTCGCGGACGATCCCGAGATCCTCGGCAAGACAGCCGAGGAGCTGGCCGCAGTGGGCACCGGCGACCGCGGCCCGCGCGGCGGCGGCGACCGGGGCGACCGCAGGCCGCGTGGCGGCGGACGTGACCGGGAC
>JBKPDA010000282.1:0-11440 GCA_046727635.1 Actinomycetota bacterium
CGTACACGAGCCGCTTGGCTACGCCGAGCTAGCCGTCGTTCTCCTCCTCCGCGTGCCGCTCCACCTCCTCGATGCCGCGCGGCCGCCCGGCCCGGACCCATCGCTGATACAGCACGCCGGCCACGAGCGCGGTGCCCGCGAGCGAGAGCAACGGATAGCCCCGCGCGAGGTTCACCACGAGGGTGAAGGCCACTCCGGCCGCGCCCACCAGGTTGGTGATCGTCAGCAGTCGTGCACCGCGACGGTGTGAGAAGCGCGCCATCGCCAGCAGTCCGGCGAGGAAGCTGACGAACACCGCCACGGCGTAGACGAGCACCAGCTCCTGCTCCTGGCCGCTCGCCATCAGGATGATCGCCGCCGACACCAGCGCGTAGACCACCACCGCCGCAACCGGAGTGTGGTGGCGGTTCGTGCGACCGAGGCGCGCGGGCAGGAGGCCGGCCGCCCCGTTCGGCCCCGGCCTCGCCAGCGCCTTCAGGAGCCCGGGCCCAGCTTGGAACGACGAGCTCGCCGCCGCGAGCAGCAGCAGTCCGCTGCTGAGCTGGAAGAACCCGAACAGCCCGCCGCCGCCGACCGACGCGCGAGCCAGCTCGGCGATCTGCGTCTGGTCGTGCGGCGGAATGCCCACGTGCAGGTGCACGGCGAGCGCGGTGAGCAGCATCGTGAGCGTGCCCACGATGCCGATGGTGAGGGCGAGCGTCCCGCGGCCGAACAGCGAGCGCCCACGGTTGTCGAGCTGACCCAGCTGCGCGATCGATGTGGCTGGCGCCTCCGTGCCAGTGGCGAGCGCCATCGCCACGGGGAACGCCAAGATCACCGCCAGGAGCGCGGGGTTGGCGGAGTGCGTGATCGGCGCCGAGCCGTGGGTCTCGTGCGGCGAGCTCCAGCCCAGGGCGAGCGTGATCACCGCCGCGACGATGAACAGGCACGTCATCACCGCGAAGATGAGTCGGCCGCCGTGGCCGAACCAGGTTAGCGCCGCAACGAACAGAGTCAGGCCGAGCGCGAGCGGGATGCGCGCCGGGGCGAGCCCCGGCACGTAGGAGATCACGGCGCTCGCCGCGGCTGCCACCGAGATGGCGATGGTCAGCGCGAAGTCCACGACGAGCGCGCCGATCGGCAGGAACGTCCAGCCCTCGCCGAAGGCGCGCCCAGCCGCCTCCGCGGAGCCGCCGCCCTGGGGGAAGCTGTGGACGAGCTGCCAGTAGTTCAGGGTCACCAGGGCGATCAGCCCGATGACCAGGCCCATCGTGGGGAGCAGCAGCGAGAGGTGACCGCCGAGCGAGCGCAGCGCGGCCTCGATCGCGTACGCGACCGACGACACCGGGTCGGCCATGATCGCGAAGGCGAACGCGAAGAAAAGTAAGGCGCGCCGCAGGCCGACCGGGACGACCGTTGCGACACCTGTCCATCTGCGGGCCACCGGGCTCCTCGGGGTCGACGACGAGACGCCGACCAGACTTCCCGGCACACCTGGCCACGCAAGCTAATCCCGGGCACCCCGGCGCTCAAGGCCCGCGGCCGAATCTCTACGAAATCTCTACGTCATCGCGTTTACGCCGGTGGCGGCGCGGCCGATGATCAGCTTCTGGATCTGCGAGGTGCCCTCGTAGAGCGTGGTCACCCGCGCGTCGCGCAGGTAGCGCTCCACGGGGTAGTCGTCCACGTAGCCCGAGCCGCCATGCACCTGGATCGCCAGGTTGGCGTTGCGCACCGCCGCCTCGGTGGCGTAGAGCTTTGCGATCGAGGTCTCGGTGGTGCTCGGCTTGCCTTTGTCCTTCAGCCAGCCGGCCCGCCACACCAGGCCGCGCGCGGCCTCGGTGTCCACGATCATCTCGGCGAGCATCTCCTGCACGAGCTGGAACGCCGCGATCGGGCGGCCGAACTGCTCGCGCGTCTTCGCGTACTCCACGGACGCGTTCACGCAGCCCTGCGAGATGCCCACGCAGCCAGAGGCCACGCTGAAGCGGCCCGAGTCGAGCGCCGACATCGCCACCTTGAAGCCGTCGCCGATCTGGCCGAGCATCGCCTCGTCCGGCACCTCCACGCCGTCGAGTGACAGCTCCGCGGTGTCCGAGGCGCGCAGCCCCAGCTTGCCGTGGATCTCGGAGGCGGAGAAGCCGGGCGATTCGGTGGGCACCAGGAAGCAGGCCAGGCCTCTATAGCCCTGCTCGGGATCGGTCTGGGCGAAGATCAGCGCCAGCTTCGAGTAGTTGCCCATCGAGATGAACATCTTCTGGCCGGAGATCTTCCAGCCGCCGTCGACCTTGGTCGCGCGCGTCTTCTGGTTGGCGGCATCGGATCCGGTGCCGGGCTCGGTCAGGCCGAAGCAGCCGAGCGCCTCGCCCGAGCACAGCTGCGGCAGCCACTCCTGCTTCTGCTCCTCGGTGCCCCAGTTCTCGATCGTCTTGGCCACGAGCGACGTCTGCACCGAGACAACGGTGCGCGCCGACGAGTCGCCGCGCCCAATCTCCTCGACGATCAGCCCGTAGCTCAGGTAGTCGAGCCCGCGCCCGCCGTACGCCTCGGACACGATCGCACCAAGGAAGCCCATGTCCGCGATCTTCTTGACGAGCTCGGTGTCGAAGCGCTCGTTGCGGTCGTTGTCGCGCGCCACCGGCACGATCTCGTTGTCTGTGAACTCGCGCGCGGTGTCGCGGATCAGCCGTTGCTCATCGGTCAACTCGAAGTCGATCAATCCATCCTCCTGAAGATTGGAAGCGCAGGCTAGCTGACCTGAGACACAAGCACGCTGTGTCTCAAAACGTCAGGCGGCGGGATTCTCGACCACGGTGGCGAGGCCCTGGCCCACGCCGATGCACATGGTGGCGAGTCCGTAGCGCGCTCCGCGCCGCCTCATCTCCCACACGAGCGTGGTGAGCAGGCGCGCGCCCGAGCAGCCGAGCGGGTGACCGAGGGCGATCGCCCCGCCGTTCACGTTGAGCTTCTCGTGCGGGATGCCGAGCTCGCGCGCGCACGCGAGTGACTGGGAGGCGAACGCCTCGTTCAGCTCGACGAGGTCGATGTCGTCGATCGTCAGCCCGGCGCGCTCGAGCGCCTTGCGGCTGGCCGGGATCGGCCCGACTCCCATGTAGGCCGGATCGACGCCCGCCGCGCCCATCGACACGATGCGCGCGAGCGGCTCACGCCCCATCTGCGTCGCGCGCTCCTCTGTGGCGAGCACGAGGCAGGCCGCGCCATCGTTGATCGAAGACGAGTTGCCGGCGGTCACGGTGCCGCCCTCGCGGAACACCGGCCGCAGCTTGGCGAGGCTCTCGATGTTGGCGTCCGGGCGCGGCCCCTCGTCCGAGTGCACGGTCACGGGCGGGCCTTTCGGCTGCGGCGCGTCCACCGTGACGAGCTCGTCGTCGAAGCGGCCCGCCTCGGCGGCGGCCAGGGCGCGCTTGTGCGACTCGAGCGCGAACGCGTCCTGGTCCTCGCGCGAGACGCCCCACTTCTCGGCCACGTTCTCGCCCGTCTCGCCCATTGAGGCGGTGGAGTAGTTCTCGGCCAGGCGCGGGTTGATGAAGCGCCAGCCGAGCGTGGTGTCCACGAGGTTCATGTCGCCGCGCGGGAAGCCGCGCTCGGGCTTCAGCATCACGAACGGCGAGCGGCTCATCGACTCCACGCCGCCGCCCAGCGCGAGGTCGCCGTGGCCCACCATGATCGAGCGGGCGGCCTGGTTCACGGCCTCGAGGCCGGAGGCGCAGAGCCGGTTCACGGTCACGCCCGGCACCTCCTGCGGCAGGCCGGCGATCAGCGACGCCATGCGCGCCACGTTGCGGTTGTCCTCGCCTGCTGCGTTGGTGCAGCCGAAGAAGACGTCTTCGACGTCGTCCTTGGGAAGGTCGGTGCGCTCGGCGGCCGCCTCGATCACATGGGCCGCCAGGTCGTCGGGCCGCACGCTCGACAGCGCGCCGGCGTAGCGGCCCACGGGCGTGCGGACGGCGTCGACGATGTAGGCGTCGGTCATCGCCCGGATGCTATCCACCGAAGGTGGCTCCTCGAAGTACAGGCGTGTTTTGCCGAGCGAAAGGCAAGCTTGGCAAGGAGCCGCGAAGCCGGAGTAGCAGCGCTACTTCGGCGAGCGGGGACGCCGCCAGGCGAAGGCTTGCAGCCGGGAAAACGCGCCTGGACTGAGAGGAGCCACATTAGACTGCGCGCATGGATTTCGCCCTGATTGCGGCGGCGGGAATCCTGGCGCTGATCCTGATCCTCGTCGGGATTGGCAAGTGGTACCCGGGGAGTGGGGCGGACGTGCTCGACTGGAAGCCCACGCGCTCGTACGAGGACGAGATCCGGCTCGAGCTCGAGGACATCGATCAGATGCTCGAGGCGCAGAACGAGCGCCGCCGGCGGAGCGGCCGGCCCGAGCTCACCGAGGAGGACATCCGCGCCGAGGTGGACGCGGCCCAGCGCGAGCTGAAGGACCGGGCCGAGACCTACCGCACCGAGGACGACTCCTAGCGTGGCGCGGGTGCTGATCGTGGGCTGCGGCTGCCGTGGCCGGGAGCTCGCTGGCGCGCTCATCGCCGATGGCCACATCGTGCGCGGCACGAGCCGCACCGAGGCGGGGACCGCGCTGATCGGCGAGGCGGGCGCCGAGGGCGTGGTCGCGGACCCCGACAGGCTCGCCACCCTCACGCCGTACCTCGACGCGGTCAGCGTTCTCTGCTGGCTGATGGGGAGCGCCGAGGGCGTGCCTGAGAAGGTGGCCGCCCTTCACGGTCATCGCCTCGACACGCTGGTCTGGAAGATCGTGGACACCCACGTGCGCGGGATCGTCTACGAGGGCGCCGGCTCGGTGCCGCCGCCGCTGCTCGAACAGGGCGCCGCGATCGTTGGCCGCGCGCATGACACGTTCAACATGCCGGCCGCGGTGGTGCAACACGACCCGTCCGACCACGATGGTTGGCTGACCGCGATGACCGCCGCCGTAGGCAGCGTCCTCGCCGCCTAGCTCAGGTCGCTACCGACTGAGCATCGAGCACCCAGAAGCGCTCGCCGCGCTCGGCCTCCAGCTTTGCCAGCTGCTCCAGGTGGATCTCCCGGACCCGCGCCGGGGTGATCGCCTCCGACGGATCGACCTCCTCGATCGCGAGGCTCGTCTTGTCCTCATAGAGGTGCTCGCCCACCAACCGCGCCTGGTCGTCGTACGGCCAGATGAACGCCTGCCGGCTGGACACGTGGTAGAGCTTGTCGTCGTCCTCGACTTCGTAGCCGACGGCCTTCAGGTCGCCCCCCTTGGCCAGCTGGTGGAAGGTGATCTCGTCGGACACGCCCCAGTCGCCGACGGCGAGACGGTCGTCGGAGTGCCACAGCACCGACTCGCCGACGCTGTTGTAGAACGCGAGCACGCCGTCCTTCCCGGCGATCACCGCTGGGTTCGCTCCCCACGTGACCCGATAGACCGGCTCGTCCACCATCATGTCCGGCGCGACGATCCTGTCGTACTGCCCCGAGCCCTCGAGGTGCACGTGGCGCCAGAAGTTGAACAGGATGGCGCGGTGCAAGGGATTGGTCGTCCGCTCCAGGAGCTCGGCCGTCGGGATCATGCAGCCGTAGACCGCCTGCTCGAACCTGTTCATGAGTTGCACTCCTCCTCGCGTCGCTTGCGGCGAATGTTCGCCCCAGCCTAGGCGAGCCCGGCGGCGGCGAGCGCGTCGTCGCGGCCCGTGAACCAGGCGATGCTCGTGATGCGCCCGTGCTGCAGCGCGATCACGTGGTACTGCTCGACGTCCACCGGCACACCACCGGCGTGTCCCCGACCTCGGAAGCGGACGAGCGCGAAGACGCCCTTCGGCGCCTCGCGGAGCTCGCTGAACTCCACGCTCTCGAGGTCGAACAGGTCGTGTAGGCCGCGCCACATTGCGATCAGCTCCGCTTCTCCTCGGCGGGTGCCGCCCTCGATCGCTTCAGGCGGATTGACCCACTCGGCCTCGGGGTCGATGGTCTGGCGCAGCGCCTCGAGGTCGCCTGCAACGAACGCCGCGTACGCGTCGCGAACGAACCGCTCGACGTCCGGGTCCATTGCGCGGATTGGAGCAGACAAGCGCCGCGGGCGTCGGTGTTCCCGCGGCGCTTGGACTCCCATGTGCCCCGAGATGCGGATCCCCAAACCCGTTCTGGGGTAGGGGCTATTAACCACCGATGGCCGCTAGGACCCCGACTACGGCCGCGGCCACCACCAGCAGCACGGCGATCACGAGGAGCGCGTACCAGAGGACCGACCGCCTCGTGCCTTCGAGCGCCGGCTCCACCACGCGCAGCTCGGGTGGTGCGGGTCCGCCGTCGCGCTCGCCTCCCAGACTCTCCACGAGCTGATCGTGCGCCTGGATCAGGCGTCGCTCGTGCGTGACGCAGCGGTCGCAGCTGCGCAGGTGAGCGTCGAGGCGCGCGGCGCCGGAGGGCGTGAGCACCCCGTCGAGGCGGTCTGAGATGAGCCGCTCTGCGCGCTCGCACCAGCCGCCCGCGGGCAGAGGCTCCAGCGTGCGGCGAAGTGCCTTGCGAGCGGCAACGAGCGCGTCGGAAAGCGCCGCCGGATCGACGCCCAACTCCTCCGCAGCCTCCGCCCGCGGGCGCCCCACGAGGTCCACGCTCGCAAGTGCCTCACGGGCCGCCGGAGCAAGCTCCGGGAGCCGCCTTTCCACGTGCGCCAGCGCCTCCGCCGGCTCCACGGGACCGGGCGGACGGGCGGGCACCGAGCGGAGCGGCGTTCCCTCCATTTCGGTCGCCGAGCATACCCGCGAGCACGGTCGGCGCCGCTTTACATCGAACTTGGCTGATCGGTAGTGTCGGCCCTGACCTGCGGACCCGGCCGGGGCTAATATCTGGAATCCTGACCGAGTTTCCGGAAATTTCCCCCACCTGGAGGTGATTGGCGGTGGCCGATTACGCAAAGGACGTGCTGGTCGATACCCAGTGGGTCCAAGATCACCTTGACGATGAGTCGATCCGCATCGTCGAGGTAGACGAGAACCCCGGGCTGTATGCGGAGGCGCACATCCCCGGCGCGATCGGGTTCGACTGGAAGAAGGACCTGCAGGACCAGGTGAAGCGCGACTTCCTCGGTCCGGAGGAGTTTGGCGCGCTATTCGGATCCAGGGGGATCTCGAACGACCATCTCGTGGTGCTCTACGGCGACCGCAACAACTGGTTCGCGGCCTACACGTACTGGTACCTGAAGTACTACGGGCACGACAACGTGAAGCTGATCAACGGCCCGCGCGAGAAGTGGATCAGCGAGGGCCGGCCCACCAGCACCGACGCCCCCAGCTACCCCACCGCCACGTTCAACGCCCAGCCGGGCGACGAGGCGATCCGCGCCAAGCGCGACGAGGTGCTCGCGGCGCTCAGCTCCGGCACGCGGCTGGTGGACGTGCGCTCACCGCAGGAGTTCTCGGGCGAGCTGATCGCGATGGCGGGCTACGAGCAGGAGGGCGCCCAGCGCGCCGGCCACATCCCGGGCGCCGCGTCGGTGCCGTGGGCGCAGGCGGTCAAGGAGGACGGCACCTTCAAGTCGGCCGACGAGCTGCGCGACCTCTACTCGGGCAAGGGCGTGCTGAACGGCAACGACATCATCGCCTACTGCCGGATCGGCGAGCGCTCAGCGCACACCTGGTTCGTGCTCCACGAGCTGCTGGGGCACGACCACGTGAAGAACTACGACGGCTCGTGGACCGAATGGGGCAACCTCGTCAACGTTCCGATCGAGAAGGACGTTTAGGTTTAGGAGCACGGAAGTACGGAGTACGGAAGTACGGAGTTACGGATTAGGGCGTTTCCCGTAGTTCCGTACTTCCGTACTTCCGTACGTCCGTACTCTCAAAGCAGCGATGCCACCCGCTCAAGAAGCATCTGCACGATCCGTGCCGTGGCACCCCAGATGAACTGCGTCCCGACCGTGTAGGTGGGTGTCTTGATCGGCACGCCGCGCCGGATCAGTCGCTTCAGCTCGTAGCCTCGCACCAGGTCGGGGAGAGATAGCTCCAGCACCTCCTCGACCTCGGTGGGCTGCGGCACCCAGGCGTGGCCCGGCTGGATCACGCCCACGAAGGGGTGGATCCGGTACGAGGTGACGAACGTGCCGGTGGGTGGCAGGGCACCCACCAGCTCGACGGCTTCCGGCGGGAGGCCGATCTCCTCGTCGGCCTCGCGCAGGGCGGTGAGCCGCAGGTCCTCGTCCGGGGAGTCCTGGCGACCGCCGGGGAACGAGATCTCGCCGGCGTGGCGGCGCAGGTCGTCGCGGCGCTTGGTGAACACCGCGTGGAGGTCGCCCGCGTCGAGGTACAGCGGCACGAGCACCGCGGCATCGGTCTGCCCGTGCGCGTCCATCTCGGCCGCCTGCTCGGGGGTCAAGAGCAGCTCCCGCAGCCTTTCGACGGCGTCCTCCATCTACTCATTATCGGGCTGGCATTCCGGCTATCGATCCCGGACGCACGGCCATGGTCGGCGGCGGTCCGCCGACCTACCTTGGCGGCACCTATCGAAAGGAGCCGCCTTGGCCAGTTCCGCCCAGATCGTCGAGCAGTACTTCGACGCTTGGACATCGAAGGACTTCGACACCGCCCGCAGCCTGCTCCGAGACGACCTGTCGTTCACGGGGCCGTTCGACAAGTTCGACAACGCCGACGCGCTCATGGAGTCGATCAAGGGCCTCGCTCAGATCGTCGAGCGCGCGGACCGGCGCGGGATCATCGCCGACGGCGACAGGGTAAGCGTGGTGTACGACCTGCACACCGGCCCAGTCGGCACCGCACCAGTGGCCGAGTGGTACACGGTGCGCGACGGGAAGATCGCAACGATCGAAGCCTTCTTCGACGCCCGCCCGTTCGCGCCGATGTTCGAGGGCTGAGTCGCAGGCGCGCCGTCCGGCCGGCCGCGGCTAGGCTTGGCTCGGACGCGATGGCACAGCTGCTTTCGAGCACCGATTCGGATGTGATGGCCGCGCTTCTTCGCGACGTGCGCGTGAGCAGCACGGTGTATTGCCGCTCGGACATGGGGGCTCCGTGGGGCTTCGGGGTCCGTGCGCGAGACCAGGCTGCGTTTCACGCAGTGGCGTCCGGGCGCTGCTGGCTGGAAGTCGAGGGGGAGGGTGAGCCGAGTCGACTCGAGCAGGGCGATCTCGTCCTGCTGCCCCGCGGCCAGATGCACTGGCTGCGCGACGACCCGGCGAGCCCGGCTAAGTGGCTCGAGGACCTGCTCGCGGCCAACCCGGTCGATGACGAGCGGACCATGACCTCCGGCGGCGACGGCGAGCGGACGATCATCGTGTGCGGGGCCTTCGCGATCGAGGGCGCGGGGCACCATCCTGTGTTCGAGGCGTTGCCGGCCGTGATCCACATGAGCGGCGGCACGGCCGGGGAGTTGCCTTGGCTGCGCGCCACTCTCGATCTGATCGTTGCCGAAGCGTCAGCCGGCGGTCCGGGCGCTGCGGCGGTGTACGAGCGGGTCTCCGAGCTCATGCTCGCGCAGGCGGTCCGGGCCGCGCTGATCGAGCTCCAGGGGACCGACGAGCTCGAGCTGTTGCGTGACCGCGACATCGCCCCCGCGGTTCGCGCGATCCACGAGCGCCCGGAGCATCCGTGGACGCTCGGCGAGCTCGCCGACACGGTGGCCATGTCGCGGTCTGCATTCGCGGCGCGGTTCCGCGCCCTGACGGGCGACTCCCCGATCCGGTACGTCACGCGCTGTCGCCTTGCCCGTTCGGCCGAGCGCCTCCGTACCACTGACGCCACGTTGGCCGAGCTGGCGGCGCAGGCGGGCTACGAGTCGGAATTCTCCTTCAGCCGCGCGTTCAAGCGCGCGTTCGGTGTTGCGCCTGGCCGCTACCGGACACCTAGCTAAGCACCACCCGCTCGTCGAACATGACCTCGCCCTCGAGCGTCCGGTGCACCGGGCACTTGGCGGCGATCTGCATCAGCTTCTCCCGCTGCTCCGCGGGCAGCTCCTTCGGCATCGTCACGACCATCTCGAAGCGGGTGGGGGAGCCGCGCTGGGCGGGCTCGTAGTTCACATCCACGGTCATGTCGCCCACCTGCCAGCCCTTGCGCTGCGCGTACATCTCCATGGTGATGGCGGTACAGGAGGCCAGGCTCGCGGCGAGCAGCTCCTGCGGACTCGGGCCCTCGTCTCCGCCGCCGTGCTCCTCCGGCTCGTCGGCCGTGATCGAGTGCTTGCGGATGACGAGGTCTTGCTTCAGCTTGCCGCCGTCGCGGCGCGCAATGGCTCTCATGCTCTCCCTTCGAAAAGCTTGGGGTTGGGCTCGTCCGCGTAACGGGCCATCGCGAAGAGCGTGTCCGAGGCGCGGTTGAGGTATCGGAGGACGGTCTCGTCCTTGAGCTCGCCGTCCAGTTTTAGATCTACCACGCGCCGCTCGGCCCTGCGCATCGCGGTGCGCGCCACATCGAGCCGTGCCGACAGCTCGGTGCCGCCGGGGATCACGAACTTGGGCGGAAGCTCGACCCGCTCCATGTATTTGTCTACGTCGGACTCCAGCTGCTCGATCATCGGCTCGGTGACCTTCGAGACGCCAGGTTCCAGGCGCCCGGCCGCGTCGGGCGATGTGGCCAGCTCGGCACCGGCGACGAACAGCTCGTTCTGGATGCGGAGGATGTCGGCGGAGAGCTCGGGCTCGCTCTGCTCGGCGATCACACGCGCGAGCCCGAGGGCCGACGCGGCTTCGTCCACCGCCCCGTACGCCTCGGGGCGCCCGCCCGACTTCGGCACCCGCCCGCCGTACCAGAGGCCGGTGGAGCCGTCGTCGCCCTTGCGCGTGTAGATCTTGACCACGGAGGGGGCAGGATACTCACGGGTTGCACGGCAAATGCCGCGGTGGGAGGGTTGGCCCGACAGCCATCCAGGAGGAGAAATGCCGAAGTTCCTGGTCGACGCCTCATACACCACTGAAGGCGTGAGAGGAGTGCAGCGCGGCGGCGGTACGGCCCGTGTCGAGGCCGTCTCGAAAGCCGTCGAGGGTCTCGGAGGACAGGTAGAGAGCTTCTACTTCGCCTTCGGCGACCGAGACGTCTATGTCGTGGCCGACTTGCCCGACAACGAGAGCGCGGCCGCCCTCGCTATTGCCGTAGGCGCCTCGGGCGCGGTGGGCATCCGCACCACGGTGCTGCTGACTCCTGAGGAGGTCGACGCGGCGGCGCGGAAGTCCGTGAGCTACACGCCGCCGGGCGGCTAGCGACTCAGGTCACTCGGGCTACTCGAGCGGGTTGAAGACGAGGCCCGTCGGGACCTTCGGGAAGAAGAAGGTGGACTTTGGCGGCATAGACTCGCCCGCCTCGGCCACCTCGCGCACCTGCTCGACGGGGGTTGCGCGCATGAAGAAGGCGGCGTCGGCGCGGCCATCGCTCATGGCCGCCCTGGCGTCGCCGGCGTCCTTCGAGTAGTTCAGCCCGTTGAAGTGCGAGATGTCGTCCTCGCTCATCCC
>JBKPDA010000283.1:0-21044 GCA_046727635.1 Actinomycetota bacterium
ACGGCGGTGGACGCCGCGGTGGCGACGGGAGTCGACGATGCCGAGGCCTGGGTGGAGGAGGCGGTCACGCGCCAGATCCGCGTGTACGAGGGCTCGGTGGAGAGCCTCACCGACGCCGGCAGCCGCGGTGTGGGCCTGCGCGTGTTCCTCGACGGCCGCTCGGGCTACGCGTACGGCACGGATCTGACGGAGAAGGGCCTGAAGGAGCTGGCGGCGGCAGCCCGCGAGACAGCCGGCGTCGCGGACCCGGACGAGTACAGCGGCCTGCCGGAGGTGTTCGGCGCGGCGCCCGTGGAGGGCCTGCGCGCGCCCGGGTTGGCGGACTGGAGCACCGAGCGCAAGATCGAGCTGGCTGTGGAGATCGAGCGCACGGCGCGCTCACACGAGGGCGTGTCGCAGGTGGAGGACACGGTCTATGCGGACGCCGAGGGCAGCGTGGCGCTCGCCAACTCGCGCGACTTCTCGGCCTCGTACGAGGCCACCAGCGTGTGGGCCTACGCGTCGGCCTTCGCGGGCGAGGGGGCGGACCTCATGACCGGCCTGGGCGTCGGTCTCGGCCGCGACCCGGGCGAGCTCGATCCGAAGGCGATCGGCGACGAGGCCGCCCAGCGGGCGCTCGCCCTGGTGGGCGCCCGACAGCCGTCCGGTGGTCCGCGCCCCGTCGTGCTCGACGCGTTCGTGGCGGCCAGCTTCGTGGGCTTCATCGGCGGGATGCTCTCGGCCGACGCGGTCCAGCGCGGGCGCTCGCTGTTCGCGGACAAGGAGGGCGCCGAGATCGCCTCGGGCGTGTTCCGCCTTGTCGACGACGGCCTCGACCCCGAAGGTCCCGACAGCGCGCCCTTCGACGGCGAGGGCTCGCCCCGTCGGAGCACGCCGCTGATCGAGGACGGCCGGCTGCTCACGTTCCTGTTCGACGCGCGCACGGCTCGCAAGGCCGACCGCGACACCACGGCCAGCGCCTCGCGCGGCTCCTACCGCACGCCGCCCGGCGTGGGCACCTCGAACCTGTTGCTGCAGCCGGGCGAAGCCGACCTCGAGGAGCTGATCAAGCGAGCGGGCGACGGCCTCTACGTGACCGACGTCGCGGGGCTCCACTCGGGCGTGAACCCGATCTCCGGCACCTTCTCCGTGGGTGCCACGGGGCGCCTGATCGAGGGCGGGGAGCTGGGCCGTCCTGTGCGCGAGATGACGATCGCGAGCGACCTCGTGTCGATGCTGAAGGCCGTCGAGGCGGTGGGCTCGAAGAGCCGCTGGGTGCCATTCGGAGGCAGCGTCAAGGCGGCTCCGATGCTCCTTCGCGAGATGTCCGTCTCGGGCTCCTGAGCCCTTCCGAAGCCGGATTTCCCGCTTCCGAAGCCGCTTTTGGGCCCGATCCATAACGCGGGGAAACTCGCAAATTGCGGCTTTCCTGACCCTAAAAACCCGTTTCCAGAGCCGAATCGTCCGGAAGCATTGTTAGGTTCGGTCGGTCCAAGACCCCCCCGTAAGGAGGAGCAGTGACGAAGTCCGAATTCGTGGATCAAGTGGCTGCGCGCTCTGGCCTAGGCAAGGGCGAAGCCACGAAGGCGGTAGACACCGTCATCGAGGTCATCGAGGAGACGCTGTCCCGCGGTGGCGAGATCAACTTCACCGGCTTTGGGAAGTTCTCGGTTGCCGATCGCGGCGCGCGCCAGGGCGTAAACCCGCAGACCGGCGAGCGGATCCAGATCGCGGCCAGCCGCGTGCCCCGCTTCAGCGCCGGTTCGGCCCTGAAGAAGGCCGTCAAGGGCTAGACCCTTCTACGCCGAGGAGGGACAGCCCGGGGAGGGCTCAGGCGCCTTCGGCATGGCGGCCGAAGGCGTCATCTCCTTTGCTGACAGGCTTGCCGGCCTCGTCGAGGCGCGGCAGAGCCAGATCGTGCTCGGTCTCGACCCCGACCCGGCTGCGCTGTGGCCGGTCGCGGTCGAGGCCGCGCGCGGTCTCACCGGCGCTCCGGCCGAGCTCACCGCAGCGGCGGTCGAGCGCCATTGCCGAGCCGCAATAGACGCGGTGGCAGAGACATGCGTGGCCGTGAAGCCGCAGCTCGCCTGCTTCGAGCGGCTCGGCGCGCCCGGCTGGGGCGCCCTTCAGGCGGTCGTGTCGGCGGCGCAGGAAGCGGAGCTGCTCGTCATCGCCGACGGCAAGCGTGGCGACGTGCCAGTAACCGCGAAGGCCTACGCGCAGGCGCTCGTGGGCTCGACGCCCGGCCCGTTCGGCGAGGTGCGGGGGCTGGGGGCCGACGCCTTCACGGCCAACCCGCTGCTCGGCCGCGACGCGCTCCAGCCGCTCGTCGACGCGGCGCGCGAGGCGGGCGCGTGCTGCCTCTGCCTCGTGCGCACCTCCAACCCCGGGGCGGCCGACGTGCAGGACCTGCCGGCGCCGAGCGCCCCGCTCCACGAGCGCCTGGCCGCCCTGGTCGACGAGCTCGGAGCGCCCGGTGTGGGCGCCAGCGGTCTCTCCGACGTGGGCGCCGTGACCGGCGCCACGCGGCCGGAGATGATCGGCCGCCTGCGCGAGCTGATGCCGCACGCGATCTTCCTTCTGCCCGGAGTGGGTGCGCAGGGCGGCGAGGTCTCGGAGCTGGAAGCGGCGTTCTCGCCCCACCCGGCGGCGGGTCTCGTCACTTCCTCGCGCTCGATCGTGAACGCCTATGAGAAGGCCGGCGGCGACCCCGCCACGGCGGCTCGGGCGGCCGCAGAAGAGCTCCGAAAAGCTGCATGGAATCTGTCAGCCCGGGGCCGATAACGCCGAAAAGCTGCGCACTCGCGCCCAGAACCTCGAACGTTTGTCCAGTCGAGGCGGGGCGCCGTTCAGTGAAAGCCGTGCAGCGGCGACGCACGGAACATGGGCCCGCGCACAGCCTCCCTGCTCGCGGTCGTGCTCTCTGGCGCACTGCTGTCTCTCGCCGGCACCGCCTCGGCGAACATCTTCGGCACCCAGCCGATCGCGATCTCCGTGGGCCCTCACGGCGAGGGCGCCAACGGCGCGTCCGGCCACGCCACCATCTCGGGTGACGACCGCAAGGCGCGCTACGTCGCCTTCGACTCCTTCGCCTCCAACCTCGTCCGCAACGACAACAACGGCGTGGAGGACGTGTTCGTCTGGGGTCGCCCGCACGGAATGGCGGGCGTCACGCTGGCCAAGCCGGCCCGGCCTTCGGGCTCGCTGGAGCGGGTCAGCGTGTCGTCAAGCGGGGTAGAGGGCAACGGCCCCTCGTCGCACCCGGTGCTCGACGGCAGCATGCACAGCTCGCCGCATTGCGTCGCGTTCCAGTCGAACGCCTCCAACCTGTCGGCGGGCGACCACGACAGCGTCTCCGACATCTTCGTCCGCGACCTGCGCAGCCACCGCACGCGGCTCGTCTCGCGCGGGATCTCGGCGCCCGCCACCAACCCGGCGATCGACGGCGGCTGCCATGTGGCGGCGTTCCAGGCCGGTGGCGAGGTCTACATGGCCCGCATCACGGGCGGCCGCGCACCGCGCGTGATGGGCAACGGCGGCAACCCGTCGTTCTCGCGGGACGGCACCGCGCTCGTATGGGCCGACAACGGCGCGGTGAAGATGCGCGCCGGCGGCCACACCGTCACCGTTGCGGGCAACGCCACCGACCCGAGCGTCTCCGACCTCACCTCCGGCTGGTGGGGGGTCGTCTTCCAGACCTCGTCCCGCCTGGCCACGGGCGACAACAACCCGGGCAGCGACGTCTACATGCGCAAGGTGGGACTGAGCGGGCGCGTGACGGGCACGGACCTGATCTCGGCCACCCACCGCGGCGGCTCCAGCCTGGGCGGCTCGAACCTCGCGGGCGGGATCAGCGCCTACGGCGTGGCCCGCGGCATCATCACCTTCGCCAACGCTCACGGCAGCAGCAACACGCTCTACTACCGCAACAACCACACCGGCCACATCGACGACCTCGCGCACGCCTGGGGAGGCTCGATCTTCGACGTGGCCACGAGCGCCCGGGCGAACTTCGTGGCCTTCAGCTCCACCTACTCGCGCTTCCGCTTCGATCGGAATGGAAGTCGGCAGGATGTCTTTTTCAAGGCGCTGGTTGATGGGCAGCCGCTGTAGGCCAGGTCACAGGTCACAGGTCACAGGTCACAGGTCACAGGTCACGGGCTTAGGGACGGTCGCCAATCCAGTACCGCGGCCCGGGCCCGTTCGCCCCAGCCCGGTCGCCCGGGTTCGCGAACTTGCAGCGGTCTAGCGACAGGCAGCCGCAGCCGATGCACTCGGTCAGCCCCAGCTTGAGCCGCTCGAGCTCGGCGATGCGCTCGTCGATCCGCGCGCTCCAGCCGCTCGACAAGCGCGACCACTCGCGCCGCGACGGCACGTGATCGGGTGGCAGCTTGGCCAGCTCCTCGCCGATCTCCTCGAGCGTCAGCCCGACGCGCTGGGCGAAGACGATGAACGCGATCCGCCGCAGGACGGCGCGCGGATAGCGCCGGTGGCCCGAGCCCGCGCGCTCGGACACGATCAGCCCACGCTCCTCGTAGAAGCGCAGCGCCGAGGAAGCGACCCCGCTGCGCCGCGATACATCTCCGATAGTGAGCAGTTCCGCCATGGTCCGAGCACCGAGCACCGAGCACCGAGCACCAAGCTCCAGGAAACCACGATTTCGACTTGACTTCAAGCTAACTTGAACTTGTACATTCGGCCCATGAACGAAACACGAACACCAAGCCAGCGGATCACCGACGAGGTCACCTCATGGCCGGGAGTCACAGCCGGGATGGGCAGACGCGGCGAGTTCGGCTTCCGTCTGGGCCGGCGGGAGATAGGCCACCTGCACGGTGACCATGCGGCGCATTTCATGTTCTCCACGGAGCTCGGAACTCAGCTGAAGGCGGAGGGCCGCATCGTGGATCACCCGGTGTTCCCCGGAAAGTCGGGGCCCGGCGCACGCCGGATCGAGACAGAGGAAGACGTCGATGACGTGATTGCCCTGATGCGCATGAACTACGACCGCATCGCGGCGCGGGCAGCGGCCGCCTAGTCGAGGTTCTCGACGATCTCGTTCGCGCGCGACCACTGGTCGGGCGGCACCACGAGGTACACGTCGCCCCGACCGAAGCGGTCGAGCGCCTCGTCGGCCACGCAGGCGGCTTCCAGACCCATGTCCCGCAGTTGGTTGCGCCACGCGACAGCGGTGGCCTCATCCTCGAACGTGCTGACGGTCTCCCAGCCGTCGAAGCGCGGATCGCCGATTGACACCGCCGGCTCTTTTGCCGCGCGCCGTCTCCGAAACAACACGGCTAGGTCTCCTCGCCCGCGAGCAGCTCCATCAAGAGCCCATCGTGCCAGCCGGCGCCGCCGACGTCGCGCTCGTAGCGGCGCATCACCCCCACGCGCCTGAAGCCGACCTTCTCGTAACAGCGGATGGCGGCGGAGTTGTCGGCCGCCGGGTCGATCGTGATGCGATGGTGGCCGCGCTCGTCGAAGAGCAGACGCACCACGTGCCGCACCGCCTCGGTACCGACCCCCCGGCCATGGAGCGCCGGATCCACGAACAGGTCGATCGACGCGTGGCGATATTTGGGCTCGGTCTCCTCGGAGAACTGAATCAGCCCGGCGATCCGCCCGCTCACCTCGATGGTGAAGCGAGAGGACTCCGGCTCGTCCCACGGAAACCCCTCATCAGGCTCGTCCCACCAGCGCATCACCTCCGGCGTCCGGTGGATGCGCAGGAGCTCCGCCTCGTCCCCGACAGCGAGTGAACGCAGTACCACGCGAGCACAGTAATGGCCGCTGCAAGACCGCTCTCAGCCAAGATCCGCAGAGGTACCATCGATATGGCGATGAGATCCCGGGCCTCGCGGAGTCCGCTGCGCGTGCTCGCGCCGCTGTCGCTGATCGCCTTCGGCGTGGCCTTCGCGTTCGTCGTGTCGAACTCGGGAGTCTCGAAGGACAACACCGGGCGGGCTCAGCAGTCCACGTCCGCTCAGACCACCACGACGGCCCAGAACAAGTACGCCCACCGCCGCACCTACACGGTCCGGACGGGCGACACTCTGGGCGGCATCGCCGAGAAGACCGGGGTGGACGTGACCACGCTCGAGGACCTGAACCCGGGGCTCGACCCTCAGGCCCTCGTCACGGGTCAGAAGATAAAACTGCGGGAGTGACCTTCCGGACAAGAGGGATCGGCGCGAGCCTCCTCGTGGTCGCGGCGCTGCTCCTCGTCCTGTGCGGGAGCGCCTCGGCAGCGCCACGGCTCACCGCGAAGTCGGCGATCGTAATCGACGCCGGGACCGGCGACGTGCTGTTCCAGGAGCGGCCCGACCAGAGGCGGGCGATCGCAAGCACCACCAAGCTGATGACCGCCCTGCTCGTGCTCCAGCGCACCCACCAGAGCCAGATCTTCGTGGCGCCGGCCTACCACCCGTCGCCGGGCGAGTCCGTGATCGGGCTCCGCAAGGGCGAGCGCATGAGCGTGCACGACCTCCTGCGCGCGATGCTGCTGCCGAGCGCCAACGACGCGGCCCACGCACTGGCGGTGCGAGTGGGCCACACGGAGGCTCGCTTCGTGCGGCTCATGAACACGCAGGCGCGAAAGCTCGGCCTGACGAACACCCACTACTCCACGCCGATCGGTCTCGACGACCCGCACAACTACTCCACCGCCCGCGACCTTGCTCGCCTCGCGATGCTCGACCTCCGCCATCGGGCGTTCGCCAAGATCGTGGCCATGCCGCAGGCCACCCTCGTCACCGGCGCGCATCAGCGGCTCGTGGACAACCGCAACGACCTGGTCGAGCGCTACCCGTTCGTCGACGGCGTGAAGACCGGCCACACGATCGACGCGGGCTACGTGCTCGTGGGGAGCGCCCACGCGCATGGCGCGCGCGTGATCAGCGTGGTCCTCGGCGACCCGAGCGAGGCCACGCGCGACGCGGACACGATCGCGCTGCTCCGCTACGGGCTCGCCCAGTACAAGCGGGTGCATCCCGTGGTGGCGGGCAGGACCGTGGCGCGCGTCAAGGTGCACTGGCGCAACGAGCGTGCCAGCCTGATGCCGAGCAGCAGCGTGGCTCTCACCCTCCGCCGCGGCACCCCGTTCGACGTGCGCGTGCTCGCGCCGCAGCGCCTCGATGGGCCGCTGCCGGCGCGGCGCCGTGTGGGCAGCATTCGGGTGCTCGTGGCCGGCAAGGTGGTCCGCACCGTGCCGCTCGTCACGGCCGCCGAGGTGCCGGGGGCGGGACTTCTGCGCAAGGTCTCGGCTACCCTCGGCCCCGCGCTGATCACGGTGGCACTGCTGGTGGTTTTGATGGGAGGTACGCTCGTGGCACTCCGGGCACGCGCCATGCGATTCGGACGAGCGAGGTCTGCGAGATGATCATTACGGTCACACTCAACGCCGCGATCGACAAGACGCTCGCCGTACCCAACTTCCGGCTGGGGCGGCGTCACCGAGCGGTGGAGCAGACCTCGATGGCCGGAGGCAAGGGAGTGAACGTCGCGCGCTCGCTGAAGGCGCTGGGCCAGCCGGTGATCGCCACTGGCGTGGCCGGCGGGCCGAACGGCACGCGGATCATCGAGCAGCTCACCGAGGAGGCGATCCTCAGCGACTTCTTCCGCATCCGCGAGGAGTCGCGGATGTCCACCGCGGTGGTGGACCCCACCTCGGGCGAGCAGACCGAGATCAACGAGCGCGGCCCGGCGGTCACCGAGGCCGAGCTCGAGCTGTTCGTCGACAAGCTGCTGTACCTGGCCAAGGGCGCAGGCGTGTGCGTCTTCTCGGGGAGCCTCCCGCGCGGCGTCGACGCCGACGTCTACGCGCGCCTCATCCAGGAGCTGCGGAAGCTCGGGGTCACGACCGTGCTCGATTCGGAGGGCGACGCCATGCTGCTCGGCACGCGGGCCGAGCCCACCGTGGTCTCCCCGAACGAGATCGAGGCGGAGGAGCTGGTCGGTCACGAGTTCTCCGACGACCAGGATCGGCTCACCGGCCTGCAGGAGATCACCGAGCTCGGCGCCCGCGAGGCGATCATGACGCTGCCCTCGGGCTGCATCGGCCTGATCGGCGAGCCGGATCCGCAGCTGTACCGGGTAACGCTCGACGCGCTCGAGCCGGTGTCGGCGGTGGGCTCGGGAGACGCGTTCCTGGCGGGGTACGTAGCGGCTCGCTACGGGGGACGTCCGCCGGACGAGTGCCTGCGCTTCGCGGTTGCCTGCGGCGCGGAGTCCACCCAGCACTTCGGGGCCGGCGTATTGGATCCGCGCGAGGTGGAGCGGCTTCTGCCCGAGGTCAGAGTGGAGACCGTCGGACAGGCCCCAATAGAGGCCAAGCAGTGAAGCCGTCATTCTGCTGACGGCACCCTGTTTAGACCATTTGTTTCAGGCAACAATCTCAGCGAGGCCATTGGTTCGAAAGCAGTCGGGCGTGTTGGCCCCACAGCACGTCCCTCGCGTCGAAGGCCTTGTTGAGACGGACGCGGTCACAGCCGGTGGCCTTCGGACGGATCTTCTCCCCGTAGACGATCGAGAGGATTCATGCGGTCCGTCCACAGACAGCCTCTGTCCAGACATCAGACCGCGCTCAGCTTCCGGGTGGCGGCTCGCGCTGGAC
This sequence comes from Actinomycetota bacterium, assembly GCA_046727635.1. Taxonomy (GTDB): domain Bacteria; phylum Actinomycetota; class Thermoleophilia; order Solirubrobacterales; family Thermoleophilaceae; genus JAICJR01. The sequence goes on from JBKPDA010000283.1 coordinate 8,591, forward strand.
ACCCGGTCCGTGAGCGCAAGTGCGAGACCTACCTGTTCGCCCGCTACCAGGAAGAGGGCGACATGCTGGCTCGGGAGAAGCTCGTTGAGCGCTTCCTACCCTTGGCGCGCCGGCTGGCCCGTCGCTATGAGCGGGCGAGCGAGCCGCTGGAAGACCTTGTCCAGGTCGCGTCGGTCGGCCTCGTGAAGGCGATCGACCGCTTCGAGCCAGAGCACGGCTCGGGGTTCTCGAGCTATGCGGTACCGACGATCCTTGGCGAGCTCAAGCGCCACTTCCGCGACGCCGGCTGGGCACTCCACGTGCCGCGCGGCATACAGGAGCGGGTGCTCAAGGTGAACGACGCGATAGAGCGCCTGTCCGGCCCGGTCGGCGCCTCGCCGACGCCGCAGCAGGTGGCCGAGGAGCTGAAGCTGCCGGTCGAGGAGGTGCTCGAGGCGATGGAGGCGGGAGCCGCTTACGACACCGTCTCGCTCGACGCCCCGCTGCGCTCGAAGGACGGCGAGCGGACGAGCCTCGCCGACGCCGTCGGCAGCCTCGACGACCGGCTCGACCTCGTCGAGCACAGCGCCAGCCTCGGGCGCGCGCTGAAGGCGATGCCCGAGCGCGAGCGCTCGATCCTGTACCTGCGCTTCGCCGAGGGGCTCACCCAGGTGGAGATCGCCGAGCGCGTCGGCATCTCACAGATGCACGTGTCGCGGCTCATCCGCCGGGCGCTCGAGCGCCTGCGCGTCGTGGCCGGAGCAGAGGCGGCATAGGAACCTCGCAACCTGCGGATTTCCGCCCTCGGGGCGGCCCCGACAGGCGCTGATATCGTCTTTTTCGGTCCGCCGCCGAACATAGGATGCCGCCATGGAAGTAGAGATCGGTCGAGGCAAGAAAGGCCGCCGCGCCTACGGCTTCGATGACATCGCCATCGTCCCGTCTCGTCGTACGCGGGACCCCGACGACATCGACATCACCTGGACGCTGGGGCCGTACAGGTTCGAGCTTCCGCTGCTCGCCTCGGCCATGGACGGCGTAGTCTCGCCGGAGACCGCGGGGATCATCGGCAAGCTCGGCGGCCTGGCCGTCCTCAACCTCGAGGGGATCTTCGCCCGCTATGAGGACGCCGAAGACGAGCTCGAGGCGATCGCCGAGCTGCCGCGTGAGCACGCGACGGCGGAGATGCAGCGCATCTACCAGGAGCCGATCAAGCCGGAGCTGGTCGCCCAGCGCATCCGTGAGATCAAGGAGCAGGGCGTCGTCTGTGCCGCCTCGCTCACGCCGCAGCGCGTGCGCGACTACTACGAGATCGCGATCGACGCGGGGCTCGACATCCTGGTCATCCAGGGCACGGTCATATCGGCCGAGCACGTGTCCACCACCAGCGAGCCGCTCAACCTCAAGCAGTTCATCAAGGAGGTCCCGCTGCCGGTGGTCGTCGGCGGTTGTGCCTCCTACTCCACGGGCTTGCACCTGATGCGCACCGGCGCGGTCGCCGTGCTGGTGGGCGTCGGTCCGGGCGCCGCATGCACCACCCGCGGCGTGCTCGGCATCGGCGTGCCGCAGGCCACTGCGATCGCCGACGTCCAGGCCGCCCGCTCCCAGCACATGCTCGAGACCGGCGACTACGTGAAGGTCATCGCCGACGGCGGCATGCGCAACGGCGGCGACATCTCGAAGGCGTTCGCCTGCGGCGCCGACGCGGTGATGATCGGGTCGCCCCTCGCCCGCGCCTACGAGGCGCCGGGCCGCGGCTACCACTGGGGCATGGCCACGTTCCATCCCTCGCTGCCGCGTGGGGCGCGCGTCAAGACCACCCAGAACGGCACGATCGAGCAGATCCTGCTCGGCCCCGCTCACGAGAACGACGGCACCTTCAACCTTATGGGCAGTCTGCGCACCTCGATGGCCACCTGCGGCTATGAGGACATCCCGTCCTTCCACCGCGCGGAGGTGATGGTCGCTCCCGCGCTTCAGACGGAGGGCAAGCAGCTGCAGCGCGACCAGGCGGTCGGCATGGGCGCCACCGCGGCTGCCGCGGCTGCGCCTGGCGAGGTCAGCAACGGCGCCGTGCCGGCGGATCCGGCCCTCGTAGAGTGACCGACGCCCTCGCCACGGGCGTCGAGGCCACCGGCGGGGAGGCGAGGGAGAGGGGCGCGCAGGAGGTCCTGGTCCTCGACTTCGGAGGCCAGTACTCGCAGCTGATCGCCAGGCGCGTGCGGGAGTGCGGGGTGTTCTCGGAGCTGCTGCCGCACCACGTTCCACTCGAAGAGATCAAGCGCCGCTCGCCGCGTGGGCTGATCCTGTCCGGCGGGCCCGCTTCCGTGTACAGCGAGGGCGCGCCGAAGCTGCGTCCCGAGCTGCTCGAGCTCGGAGTTCCGGTGCTCGGCATCTGCTACGGCATGCAGGCGATGGCGCTCGAGCTGGGCGGGCGCGTGGAGGGTGCGGCGGTCGGCGAGTTCGGCCGCTCGGAGCTGAGCGTGCACGAGCCCGGGCGGTTGCTGGCGGGCCTGCCGTCGCAGCAGCCGTGCTGGATGAGCCATCGCGACACGGTCTACGAGCCGCCGGCGGGCGCCGTCGCGCTGGCTTCGTCCAGCGAGTCGCCGGTAGCGGCGTTCGAGGACGTCGATCGCGGCCTCTACGCGATCCAGTTCCACCCGGAGGTCGTCCACACGCCCTATGGCAACGAAGTGCTGCGCCGCTTCCTCGAGGACATCTGCGGCTGCGACATGAGCTGGACCGCGGCGTCGGTGGTCGACGAGCAGATCGAGCGCATCCGCGCGCAGGTGGGCGACGGCCGCGTGATCTGCGGCCTCTCGGGCGGCGTCGACTCGTCGGTTGCGGCGCTGCTCGTGCATCGCGCCGTGGGCGACCAGCTCACGTGCGTGTTCGTCGATCACGGCCTGATGCGCCGTAACGAGGGCGAGCAGGTGGTGGCGGCGTTCCGCGACCACTTCCACGTGCCGCTCGTGGCGGTGGACGCCGAGGACCGCTTCCTCGCCCGCCTCGCGGGCGTCACCGATCCGGAGACCAAGCGCAAGATCATCGGCGCCGAGTTCATCCGCGTGTTCGAGGAGGAGGCGTCCAAGCTCGGCAACCCGCGCTATCTGGTTCAGGGCACGCTCTACTCGGACGTGATCGAGTCGGGCGGAGGCACGGGGGCGGCCACGATCAAGTCGCACCACAACGTGGGCGGGCTGCCGGAGGACCTCCAGTTCGAGCTGGTCGAGCCGCTGCGGATGCTCTTCAAGGACGAGGTGCGCGCGGTGGGGGTGGAGCTCGGCCTGCCGGAGCGCCTCGTCTGGCGCCAGCCGTTCCCCGGCCCCGGCCTCGCGATCCGGATCGTGGGCGGCGAGGTCACGAAGGAGCGCCTGGCGATCCTGCGCGACGCCGACTACGTGCTCCAGGACGAGATCCGCGCCGCCGGCCTCTACCGCGAGCTGTGGCAGTCCTTCTGCGTCCTCCCGGCCGACCTGCGAAGCGTGGGCGTGCAGGGCGACGAGCGCAGCTACGGCTACGTGGTCGTGATCCGAGCCGTCACGAGCGACGACGCGATGACGGCCGACTGGGCCCGCCTCCCATACGACCTGCTGGAGCGAGTGGCCTCCCGCATGATCAACGAGATCGCGCAGGTGAACCGGGTGGTGCTGGACATCACCAGCAAACCTCCCGGCACCATCGAGTGGGAGTGAGGACGCTGCAAAGCGTCGCTCTGCTGCGCCCTCACTCGGCGGAGCTGTGTCCCGCTAGTCTCATTGCGCCATGTTCCGGAACATCCTCGTTGCCTTCGACGGGTCAGAGCATGCGGAACGCGCGCTGTCCGAGGCCATCGACATGGCCCGCTCGAACGGCGCCTCGCTGACGCTCGTCAGCGTCTCGCCGGGGTTGGCGCCGTGGGTGCTCATGCCAGGCCCCATGCCCGCCCCGACGAACATCGGGGAGCTGGAGCAGGAGATCGCCCGCGAGTACCAGGCGATGCTCGACAAGGCTGCCGCGAAGGTACCCGAAGAGGTGCCTGCGAAGAAGGTCCTGTTGGAGGGCCGTGCGGCGAGCGCGATCGTGTCGCAGGTGCGCAAGGGGGATCACGACCTCGTCGTGATGGGGTCGCGCGGCCGCGGCGAGCTCGAATCGATGTTGCTCGGGAGCGTGAGCAACGGGGTCCTGCACCAGAGTCCGGTGCCGGTCCTCATCGTCCACATCCGCGAGGACGCCGAGACGTAGCCGTCGGGCGGAAGTACGCTTGTGCTATGGGAATTCTGAGCTGGGTGGTGTGGGGTCTGATCGTCGGCGCGATCGCTCGTTTGCTGCGAAGGGGAAGCCAGCCGATTGGCCTTCTCTGGACCATGATTCTCGGCATAGCTGGGTCGCTCCTCGGCGGGTTCTTCGCCACCAACGTGCTGAACATCGCCAACAGCGACCACTTCGACTTCGGCAGCTTCCTGATTGCGGTCGGCACGTCGTTCCTGCTGCTGGCGATCTGGGAGCCGATCGCGCGCAGGCGCGAAGAGCGGCAGACGCCGGCCTAGGTGCCCTAGGAAACCGGCACCACGACCCTGATCTCGATCGAGGGGTCGTCCTTCAGCGATGGCTCGGCGAGCAGCAGCGCAAGCTCGGCGTCCTCCCGGCTCGGATACTCGTCAGCCGAGACGAGCTGACCGCACGCCCAGTCGTACACGATGAGGAAGGCCGGTTGCGCTTCCACGACGGGCTGATTCTAAGGTCGGCCGCGACCGCTGGTGACCGAGCGCCGTGAGAGCCAGGCCGGCGACTACCGAGGCTCCACAGACCAACAGCTCGGTGCGGTTGCTCATACCTCCTTTGTAAACGCGCTGGCGCGTTTACGCCACGGGTGCAAGAAGTCCGATCTTCGTCTCTACCTCGAGTGCCCAGGCACGAATCGCCTCCCAATCGCGCGCATCGGTCTCGGGCATGTGGTTGAAGGGGAAGTGCAGCTTCGCCGGGTCGACGACGCCGCCGAAGACCGCGATCGAGAACGGCTTCACGTCCGGCTGCGCCCTAAGTGCCCTCTCGAGCTGCTTGCGCGAGCCGGCCACGTCCTTCTCGGACAGGGTGAGCGGACCCATCGCGAATGCCGCAAAGGGAATGCCGGCGAGCGCCTGGTGGTGGCGCAACAGGAAGCGCTTGGCGTCGGCGTGCCAGCGCCCCATGTAGAGCGCGCCGCCGAGCACCACGGCGTCGTAGTCATCGACGCTCTTGACCGACGGCGCCGGCTGCACGTCCACGGTGAGCCCGTGCTCGCGCAGCGTGTCTCCAATCGACTCGGCCACCTCGGCCACCGAGCCCTTCTTCGTCGCATAGGCGACCAGCAGCGAGCGACTCATGGTCGACCTCCTTCTTGTCCCAAGCCAACCACCCGGCAACGCGGCCGCCATCGGGGACGGCGCGCAAACGCCGTCCGTGAAAACCACGGCTTGGCTAGACCAGCGGGTCGACCGCCAGCGCCACGAACAGCAGTGCGAGGTACAGCAGCGAGAAGTGGAACAGGAAGCGGGCCCGGCCGGCCGTGAAATGCCGGTGCAGCCGCAGCGCGAACCCGATCAGCAGCCCGTCGAGAGCCAGTGCCGCCGCGAAGTAGGGCACGCCGGCGCTGTGCCACAGGAACGGCAGAGCAGTGACGCCGGCAAGCACGAGGGAGTAGAGAAGGATCTGGCGGGTCGTCTCGCGCTCACCGCGCACCACCGGGAGCATCGGCACGCCCGCGGCCGCGTACTCGCGCTTGATCAAGAGCGCCAGGGCCCAGAAGTGCGGCGGCGTCCAGAAGAACACGATCAGGAAGAGGAACAGCGCGGGAAGGGTGAGGTCGCCGCGGGCGGCGGCCCAGCCCACCAGTGGAGGCACGGCGCCCGCGGCGCCGCCGATCACGATGTTCTGCGGGGTCGATCGCTTGAGCCAGCGCGTGTAGACCAGCACGTAGCCGAGGTTGCCCACCAGTGCGAGCAGCGCCGTGAGCACGTTGATCGCGCAGCCGAGCAGGACGAACGAGAACGCCGACAGGACGAGGCCGAACTCGAGCGCCCTCGGCGGGGCCACCCGGCCTGACACGAGCGGCCGGTCGGAGGTGCGGCCGCCCATCCGCGCGTCGATGTCGCGATCGAGCAGGTGGTTGAGCGCGCTGGCGCCGCCCGAGGCGAGCGCCCCGCCCACCAGCAGCGCGGCCAGCTTGGCCAGGTCCGGCACTCCCTGCGCCCCGGCGAACATGCCGGCCGCGGCGGTGAGCAGCAGCAGGCTCATGATGCGCGGCTTGGTGAGGGTCACGTAGTCGCGCCAGGTGCCGCTGGGAAGCTCGTCTCCGCGGTAGCAAGCGGCGGCCGCAAGGAGAGCGGCGGCCAAGGCGAGGGCTGCCACCGCGAAGTGCAGCCCCACCACCCAGTCGCGGCTGCCGCCGAGCGCCACGAGTCCGCCCACCGCGCTCTCCGCGATGAGCAGAGCCAGGGCGGTGGCGGCCGGTCGCAGCAGACGTGGGTAAGCCAGCCGCGCGGCCACCGTGAGCGCGAGCAGAGGCGGCAGGCCGAGCACCACCAGCACCCGGTGGGCGATGCCCAAGTGGAGCGCCCCACTGGCCACGGCCAGCGCGCTGGCGAGCGCGCCACCGAGCGCCGCCAGGCGGAGCCACGGCCCCGGTGCGGCTGCTGGGCTCGAGATGGGCGCGGACGCGGCCGATGGAGCTGCGATCCCCACGTACGGCACTATGTCAAGCCCCGCGAGCGGGCGCGCGCCTACGCGCACGACGGGCGTCGCTAACATGTGCCCTCGGCCGCTCGGCGGCTCGATGTGCTCTGCCCGATCTACGGGCTCTCTTTTTCAGATGAGGACTTACGTAGCCACCCCAGCCACGCGCGAGCGCAATTGGCTCGTGGTCGACGCGAGCGGCAAGACGCTCGGTCGCCTCGCCACGCAGATCGCCGACGCCCTGCGCGGCAAGCGCAAGCCCGAGTACACGCCGCATTGCGACGTGGGTGACTTCGTGATCGTCGTCAACGCGGAGAAGATCTCGGTGACCGGAAGGAAGCGCGAGCAGAAGCGCTACTACCGCCACTCGGGCTACCCAGGAGGGCTCCGCTCCCGCACGTTCGAGCAGATGATCGAGCGCCGCCCGGAGGAGATCATTCGCCTCGCGGTGAAGGGCATGCTGCCGCGCACCCGTCTGGGACGCGCGCAGCTGCGAAAGCTGAAGGTGTACGCGGGGCCCGATCATCCGCACGCGGCCCAGAAGCCGCAGCCGATGGAGGTAGAAGCCTGATGGCCGAAGACGACCGCAACGAGCAGACTCCCGAGGAGGAGAGCGCCCCTACCGAGGAGCAGCCGGAGGCCGAGGCCGAGGCGCCCGAGGAGGCTGCGGTCGCGGAGGAGGCGCCCGCGGCCGACGAGGAGGCGCCCGCGGCCGAGGAGGAGCCGGCCGTCGAGGAACAGCCGGCCGCCGAAGAGGAGCAGCCGGTGGCAGAGGAAGAGGCTGAGGCACCGGCCGCCGAAGGCGAGCCGGAGGAGGCGCCCGCCACGGAGGCCGAGGCGCCCGCCACGGAGGCCGAGCCGCCCGCCGCGGAGAGCGCGGAGGAAGAGCGCCGCCCGCGCGGCAGGCCCGAGCGCCCAAAGGAGGAGAAGAAGCCCGACGTGATCCCGGGCGAGCACCTCGAGCCGATCCTCCCGGTGGAGCAGCCGAGCGCGCCGGAGGGCGAGTTCGACTATGCCGCCTACGCCGACGAGGAGGCCGCCGAGGGCGAGGCGGCTCCCGTCGCGGAGGAAGAGGCGCTGGCACCGGCGCCGCTGACCCCGAAGGAGCTGGCCGCCGACGCCCGCTACCAGGCCACCGGCAAGCGCAAGACATCGGTGGCGCGCGTGATCTTGAAGCCCGGCACCGGCACCTACGTGGTGAATGGCCGCACGCTCGAGGACTTCTTCCCGCGGGCAACGCTGCAGAAGGCCGTGCGCCAGCCGCTCGAGACCGCCGGGTACGAGGAGCGGATGGACGTGGTGGCGAGGATCCACGGCGGCGGCGTGTCCGCCCAGGCGGGAGCGCTCCGGCATGGAGTGGCCCGCGCGCTGGTGGAGGCCGACCCGAACCTGCGTGGCGAGCTGAAGCGGCGCGGGTTCCTCACGCGTGACGCTCGCGCAAAGGAGCGCAAGAAGGCCGGCCTCAAGAAGGCGCGAAAGCGCCCGCAGTTCTCCAAGCGCTAGCCGACCCGATGGGCACCATCCCTTCGGCGCGCCGGTTGTTCGGCACCGACGGCGTTCGCGGAGTCGTCGGGGAGTTCCTCACCGCCGACCTCGCTCTCGGCCTGGGTCGAGCCGCCACCGCATGGTCGCGCGCCGAGGTGCCGCAGGTCCTGATTATTCGCGACACGCGCGAGTCGGGCGAGATGCTCGAGGCGGCGGTCGCGGCCGGAGTGGCAGCGGCCGGGGGCCACGCGCTGATGGGCGGCGTGCTGCCCACGCCCGGTGCGTCGCTCCTGTCGCTGCGCTACGGGCTCGACCTCGCCTGCGTGGTGTCCGCCTCGCACAATCCCTACCAAGACAACGGCATCAAGTTCTTCGGCCCTGACGGGATGAAGCTGCCCGACGAGGCCGAGCACGACATTGAGGCCGCCGTGCTCTCGCTGGAGCCCATCACGGCCCATCCAGGCCGCGTGCGCGAGCTCCACGGCGCGGGCGGCGACTACCTGCGCGAGCTCGAGTCGCGGTTCCAGGAGCTCGATCTCTCCGGACTGCGCGTGCTGCTCGACTGCGCGAACGGCGCCACCTACCGCGTGGCGCCCGAGATCTTCAGGCGCTTGGGGGCAAACGTGGAGGCGCTCGCTGCCTCGCCGGATGGTCGCAACATCAACGAGGGCTGCGGCTCCACCCACGTGGGCAAGCTGGCCGAGGCGGTCCGCTCCGGCGGCTACGACGTGGGCTTCGCGTTCGACGGCGACGGCGACCGCGTGCTGGCGGTTGACCGCGGCGGCGACGTGGTCGACGGCGACGAGCTGATCGCCCTCAGCGCGCTCCACCTGCGCTCCAAGGAGCGCCTCCCCGGCGACGGCGTGGCCGTGACCGTGATGACCAACTACGGCTTCCACCAGGCGATGACCGCGGCCGGCGTCGAGGTGGCCACCACCCCGGTGGGCGACCGCCACGTGATCGCCGAGCTGATGCGGCGCGGCTGGCGCCTCGGCGGCGAGCAGTCGGGCCACATCATCGACACGAGCTTCGTGCCCTCCGGCGACGGCGTTGCATCTGCCCTGCTGGCACTCGAGGCGCTCGATGGGGGAGACCTCGCCGAGCGCGGCGCGATGACGAAGCTGCCTCAGCTCCTGATTAACGTCAGGGTGGCCGACCGCCAGGGCCTGGATTCGGCCCCTCAGGTCTGGGAGGCGGTGGAGCGCGAGGAGGCGGCCCTGGAGGGCCGCGGCCGTGTGCTGGTGCGCCCCTCGGGCACCGAGCCCCTCGTCCGGGTGATGGTCGAAGCACCGGATCCAGCCGAGTGCGACCAGATCGCGCGGCGGCTGGCTGAAGTCGTAGAGCGCGAGCTGGGCTAAGAGCCGGGTCTCGGGTCTCGGGTCTCGGGTGTCGGGTCTCGGGCTTGGGCCCGGAGCACTGAGCACTGAGCACCGAGCACTAAAGCTCGCGCCTCGTCCTGCCGATACCTAAAAGCAGATTTAGCTATGCCATAATTCCATTGAGATGGCGACTAAAGAACACAGCACAAGCGTCACCGCGGCCGTAGAGGACTACGCCAAGGCGATCTACGCCTTGGAGACCCACACGGGCGATCCGGTGACCACGAACGCGCTTGCCGAGCGGCTTGGCGTGACGCCTGCGTCCGCCTCCAACATGGCCAAGAAGCTCGACCAGCTCGGCCTCGTGGAGCACGTGCCGTACAAGGGCGTGCGTCTCACGCCGGCGGGCCGCAAGGTCGCGCTCGAGGTGCTTCGCCACCACCGGCTGCTCGAGCTCTACCTGGCCGAGACCCTCGACGTGCCGTGGGACCGCGTGCACGACGAGGCCGAGGTGCTGGAGCACGTGCTGTCCGAGGAGCTCGAGGAGCTGATCGCCCGCAAGCTCGGCAATCCCACCCACGATCCGCACGGCGACCCAATCCCGACTCGCGACCTCGTGATGGACGAGGGCGATACCGAGAGCATGCAGTCGCTCGAGCCGGGCGCCACAGGCACCTTCGTGCGCATCTCCGATTCCGATCCCGAGATGCTGCGCTACCTCGCCGAGCAGGGAATCGCGCCGGGCGACGACTTCGAGGTGGTGGAGAAGCAGCCGTTCGGCGGTCCCGTGTCGGCGCGCTTCGGCGACCAGGTGCTGGTGCTGGGCGGCGGGCTGGCGCGAGCGATGCGCGCCGAGGTGAGGCGTTGAGCAAGCCGATCGGCTCTGAGGCCGTCGCGCTACCGGCCCCGAGTGTCATGCAGGAGCTGCGCTCCCGCGGTCGCCTGCGAGGCACCCTGCCGCTGCTCGGCCCCGCGTTCGTGGCCGCAGTGGCGTACATCGATCCCGGCAACTTCGCCACGAACATCACCGGCGGCGCGAAGTTCGGCTACCTGCTGCTGTGGGTGATCCTCGCGGCCAACATGATGGCGATGCTGATCCAGACGCTGTCGGCGAAGGTCGGCATCGCCACCGGCAAGAACCTGCCCGAGCTCTGCCGCGACGAGTTCCCGCGTCCCGTGACCGTCGGCTTGTGGATCCAGGCGGAGCTGATCGCGATGGCCACGGACCTGGCCGAGTTCGTCGGCGCTGCCCTGGCACTGAACCTCCTATTCGGCGTGCCGCTGTTCGTGTCCGGCGTGATCACCGGCGTCGCCGCCTTCTGGATCCTGGCCCTTCAGAACAAGGGCTACCGCAGGTTCGAGCTTGCGATCGCGGCCATGTTCGGGCTCGTCCTCGTCGGTTTCCTCTACCAGGCCTTCAACATCGGCCCGGACGCCAGCGACGCGGCCAAGGGCTTTATCCCCCATTTCGCCGGTACCGACAGCATCCTGCTGGCCACCGGCATCATCGGCGCCACCGTCATGCCGCACGTGATCTACCTGCACTCGGCGCTCACGCAGGGTCGCATTCCCGTGCATACAGACAGCGAGCGACGCCGCCTGATGCGCTTCCAGAAGGTCGACGTGGGCATCGCGATGGGGATCGCCGGCGTGGTGAACATAACGATGTTTCTGGTGGCTGCCGCGCTCTTCCACGCGGGCGGGCACACCGGCGTCGACTCTGTGGAGGGCGCGTACCACGGGTTCAATGCCTACGCGGGCGCCGGCACCGCGGCGGCGTTCGGCCTCGCCCTGCTCGCCTCCGGGTTCGCCAGCTCGAGCGTCGGCACCTACGCCGGCCAGATCGTGATGCAGGGCTTCATAAACCGGCGCATTCCCCTTGTGGTGCGCCGCGCAGTGACGATGACGCCCGCCCTCGTGGTGCTCGCCTTAGGCGCGAATCCCACGGACTCGCTCGTGATCAGTCAGGTGGTGTTGTCGTTCGGCATCCCGTTTGCCCTCATCCCGCTCGTGCTGCTCACGCGCCGGCGCGACCTGATGGGCAACCTCACCAATGGCCTGCTCACCACTGCGGCGGCGTGCGTGATCGCGGCTCTGATCATCGGGCTGAACGTCTTCCTGCTGGCGCGCACTTTCGGCTTGTAGCCACCTCGGGCAGACTTGCCCGATGAGAGGTATTCGGGGATGGTTGTGGGCGGCCGTCGCTCTGTTGGTCGTGGCGTGGCTGGTCACCTTCTTCGTCCCGCCCTGGTCCGACCAGCACAACATGGACGTGACCCACTTCCCGCCCCGGGCGCAACAGTGGATCGACGGCAAGCTGCCGTACCGCGACGTGGACTTCGAGTACCCGCCGCTGGCGGTGCCGCTGATCGGCCTGCCACAGCTGGTGAAGCTGGGCTCGTACAAGCTCGGCTTCGGGCTGATCGAGCTCGCCTTTGGCTTGGCGCTGGTGGCGCTCTGCGCGGAGGCGGCACAGCGCACCGGCGGTGACCCGAGGCGTGCCGCGCTGGGGGTGGCGGTCACGCCGCTGCTGGTCGGTGCGCTCGCGCGCGGCTACTTCGACCTCGCGCCGATCGCGCTGACGATGGCGGCGGTGGTGGCGATCCTGTCATCGCGGACCAAGCTCGGGTTCGGGCTGCTCGGGGCGGCGGTGATGACCAAGGGCTTCCCGCTCGTGGTCGCGCCGGTGGCGATCGCCTGGCTGTTGGGGCAGGGCGAGCGCCGCCGCGCGCTCGAGGGCACGGCCGTGCTGGCGGCCGTTGTGGGCGTGCTCGGCGCGACGGTACTGGCGCTGTCGCCGCACGGGGCCTGGCACGCGATCCACTATCAGACCGCCCGCCCCCTCGAGATCGAGAGCACGCCGGCGTCGTTCCTTTACGTCTGGGACTGGATCACCGGTTACCACGGCAGCACGTTGGGCAGCTATGGCTCGATCAACATCGCGCACCGCGGGTCCGGTGCCGTCACGCTGATCTTCG
>JBKPDA010000284.1:0-14547 GCA_046727635.1 Actinomycetota bacterium
GTCGCGCAGCTCCCAGATCACGCGCAGCGCCCAGCGGCGGCCCAGCAGGTCGAGCAGAGCCATGATCGGCTCGCCGCTGCGCGAGCCGCGGACGGGGTTGCCGGGTGTGGGGAGCGAGGCCATTGCGCTTCGGTTATCGAAGCGCTACTCTAGCTGCTTCGGAAACCGAAGCAAGGAGCACGAGCATGAGCACGCCGATAGTCGCTGCCATAGCCAACCGCGACGCCGCCGCGCTGCATGACCTGCTCGCGGAGGACGTGACCTTCAACAGCCCGGTTCGCAGCTACACGGGACGGGATGAGGTGGTGCATCTGCTGACGACGATCGGCGGCTTGCAGGAGGAACTGCACGCAACCAGGTGCGTGGATGCGCCTGGCGAGACCGTCAGCTTCATTGAGACGCGGGGGCTCGACGGGGTGCTGGACGAGCGCTACGACGGCGACGGCCGGGTGACCGAGCTCACTCTGATGCTGCGCCCGCTCTCCGAGCTGCTCGACGCCGTGAAGCGGATGGGCGCGGCCCTAGGGCAGCCGGCCGGCCCAGCGCAGCGAGCCCGCGGCGGCGGCCAGTAGCAGGGCCAGCCCGCCGACTGCGAACGCGGAAGTGATCTCGCGCTTGGCCTTCTTGGTGGCGAGCTGCGTGCCCAGGTTCTTGTAGATGGACGAGAGCTGGTTCTCGTCCTCCGCCGCATACGCGCGCCCGCCCGAGACCTGGGCGATCCGTGCGAGCGTCTCCGGATCGGGCGGCACCGGCAGCGGTGGCCCGAAGCCGGGGTTAGGGATCAGAGCGTCCTCGGTGCCCACGCTCACCGTGTAGATCGGGATCTTCAGGCTCTTGGCGGTGCGCGCCACCTCCACCGGATCGCGGCCGGTGGTGGTGCGGCCATCGGAGAGCAGCAGGATCGACGACGGCAGGCGCTTGCCGTTACTGCCGCCGGGCGCGAGCGTGTCTAGCGCCACCTGGAGGGCGTCGCCGGTGTCGGTGGCGCCGTCGGCCACTTCGGCGTCAATGACCTGCAGCGCCTGCGAGTGGTCTGTGCTCGGGGTCCGAACCGCGTCCGGCGCGTTCGAGTAGGAGACCACGCCCACGCGCACCTCCTTCGGCAGTCGGCCGATGAAGGCATGCGCCGCCGATCGCGCCGCCGCCAAGCGGCTGGGCTGCACGTCGGTGGCCACCATAGAGAGCGAGTGGTCGGTGACGAGCATCACGTTGCCGCGCCCGGACGGCACCGCCACGCTGTGTTCCGGCCTGGCCAGGGCGAGCACCAGCGCGGCGAGCGAAGCCAGCGCCAGCGCCGTCGGCAGGTGCGTGCGCCAGGTGGCCGCGGCGGGCCCGGCCGCCAGCTTCAGCGTGCGCACGCCGGTGAAGCGCACCGCGTAGCGGCGGCGCCTGCGCCGCTGCGCCACCAGCGCCGCAATCGCGAGCGGGACGAGCAGCAGCCCGGCCAGGTAGGCGGGGTGGGCGAAGCTCACCGCAACCTCCGGCCGAGCGCTCGCAGCCAGTCGTCATCGGTGGAGAGAACCGCGTGCTCAACGCGCAGGCGGCGCAGCTCGCCGGCCACGCGCTCGCGGCGTTCGGCCTCCATGCGCTCGAAGCGCTCGCGCAGCGAGCGGCGCGAGGTGTCCACGCGGATGTGCTCGCCCGTCTCGGGGTCCACCAGAGAGAGGTGTCCGACGGCGGGCAGCTCGCCCTCGCGCACGTCGCGCACCTCGAGTGCCATCAGCGAGTGGCGGGCGCGCAGCGCGCCGAGCGGCCGGGTCCAGTCCTCCTGATCGCGGAAGTCCGAGATCACCACCACGAGCCCGGCCTGGTTCGCCACCTTGCCCACCCGCAGCAGCGCGTGGCCGAGCGCCTGCGGGTCCTGGTGGCCGTCCGCCGCCACGCCCTCGCCGAGCGCGCGGCTCACGGCCACCAGGCCGCGACGCGACGCGCGCGGGCGCATCAGCGTGATCTCGCCGGCGCCGAACCTGACGAGCGACACCCGCCCGGCGCGGCGGATGGCCAAGCGAGCCATGACCATGGCCGCGCCCTCCGCCACGTCGCTCTTCAGCCGCTCGGCGGTGCCAAACGCCATCGACGGCGACACGTCCACCACGATCCACGTGGTGAGCGTGCGCTCGGGCACCTGGAGGCGCACGTGCGGCTCGCCGGTACGGGCGGTGGCGGCGGCATCGATCTGGCGCACGTCGTCGCCCACCTCGTACGGCCGCAGCTGGGCGAGCTCGGTGCCGGTTCCGAGCCCCGCCGCGCTGCGGTCGCCCGGCAGCGCGCCCGCGGCGCGGCGGGCCACCACCAGGTCGAGCTCGTCCACGAGCCCCTGCGGCATCCGGCCGGGGCCCTGGCGCCCGTCGGGCGGCCTGAGCAGGGATTGGGTCACGCGGCCACCGTGCGGCGGAAGTTGTCCACCGGCGGCTCGCTCACGGCGCCGAGCACCTTCTCGAGCAGGTCGTCGGCGCTCACGTTCTCCGCCAGCGCGTCGTAGGAGAGCACGAGGCGGTGGCGCAGCACGTCGCGTGCGAGGTCGCGGACGTCGGCCACGGACACGTGCCCGCGTCCCCTCAGCAGCGCCAGCGCCCGAGCCGCCTGCACCAGCCCGATCGGCCCGCGCGGGCTGGCCCCGTACTCGATGTAGCTCTCGATCTCGTCGAGGCCGTACTTCGAAGGGTTGCGCGTGGCGTCCGCGAGACCGACGGCGTAGCCGATCACCTCGCGGTCCACGAGCACCGAGTGCGAGGCGCGCGTGAAGCGCTCGAGGTCGTGAAGCGCCAATACCTCGCGCACGTCCGCCATGGCCTCCAGCGAGCGACCCACCACGGCGGCCTCCTCGCCCAGGCTCGGATAGTCCACGAGCACCTTCATCAGGAAGCGGTCCACCTGCGCCTCGGGGAGCGGGTACGTGCCCTCGGCCTCGATCGGGTTCTGCGTGGCCATGACGAGGAACGGGAGCGGCACCTTGAAGGTCTCGCCGCCGATCGTCACCTGCTGCTCCTGCATCACCTCGAGCAGCGCGGACTGCACCTTGGCCGGCGCGCGGTTGATCTCGTCCGCCAGCAGGAAGTTGCCGAACACGGGACCCAGCTCCACGTCGAAGCGGCCGCTATCGGGCCGGTAGATGCGGGTGCCCACCAGGTCTGCCGGCACGAGGTCCGGCGTGAACTGGATGCGGCGGAAGGTGCCGCCGAGCACGCGGGCCAGCGTCTTCACGGTGAGCGTCTTGGCCAGGCCGGGCACGCCCTCGAGCAGCACGTGGCCGCGGGCGACGAGTGCAACGAGCAGGCGCTCGAGCATCGCGTCCTGGCCAACGATCACGCGCTTGATCTCGTGCAGCGCCTCCTCGAGCGCCGCGCCCGCCTCCTCTCTCTGGGCGATGCGGTCTCTCGGGTCAGTGGTCAATTCGGGGTTCTCCTTTCGGAATCAAATGAGGCGGCCAAACCAGGCCAATGACATGGCCGCCCCGGCCAGGAGCAGCGCCAGCCCGCCGCCGGCGAAGGCGGTGGTGACCTGGTGCTTCTGCTTCTTGTGGCCGAGCTGCGAGCCGAGCTTTTCGTACACCTGCTTGAGGCCGGCTGCCGTGGGAGCGTTGAAGCTCGCGGCACCCGACGCTCGGGCTATCTGGGCGAGCGACTGCGGGTCGGGCGGCACGCGCACGGTCTGCGTGGTGCCGTCAGGCTTCTTCACCGTGATCGTGCCTTCATTGGTGCCGATAACGACGGTGTAGACGGGGATGTGGAGCTTGCGTGCGGCCTGCGCGGCGGCCACCGGGTCCTGCCCGCGCGTGGACGCGCCGTCCGAGAGCAGCACGATGGCGGCGGGCGGGCGCTTCTTGCCCGCGCCCGGCGACTTGCTCAGCACGCTGGTGGCAGTGGCGATTGCGTTGCCGGTTGCCGTGCCGCCGCTGACCGTCATGTTGTCGATGGCCGTGTTCACGGCGTCGCGGTCCGTGGTTGGGCTCTGGAGCACGCGGGCGCTGTCGTTGAACGCCAAGAGGCCGACGTTCACGCGCTTGGGCACCTTCGCCATGAAGCTCTTGGCGGCGCGCTGGGCGGCGGCGAGGCGCGTGGGCTTCACGTCCGTGGCGGTCATCGACCCCGACACGTCGTTGGCCAGCATGATCGACGCGCGCTCGATCGGCACGGCCACGGTGCGCTGCGGCTTGGCGGCGGCGAAGATCAGGGCAGCGATTGCCAGCAGGAACACGAACATGGGCAGGTGACGGCGGAAGCCCGGGCGCCGCGGGGCCACGGAGGCCTGCAGCGCGGGGGAGGCGAAGGCGGCGGCCGCGGCGCGCCGGCCGCGCTGCTGCCCAAGGTAGGCGAGCGCGAGCACTGGCAGGGCGGCGAGGGCGAGCAGCGCGAGTGGCGAGGCGAAGCTCACGGCGTCTTCGGCTGTGCTCCGAGCTTCACGTGCAGCACCACGGTGCTGCCGCCGCGCTGCACCTCCACGTCCACGGTGTCGCCCGGGTTGCGCGCCGCGATCGCGGCCGAGACATCGGAGGACTGGGTCACCTGCGTGCTGCCCACGCGGATGATCACGTCGCCCTGCTGCACGCCCGCCTTGTCGGCGGGACCCCCAGGGGTGACCGCCTCCACCGGGGCGCCGCTCGCGCTGATCGAGCCCGAGTCGGATGTGGAGATGCCGAGGTACGGGTGCTGCACGGTCTCGCCCTTCTCGAGCCGCGGCACCACCTGACGGACGGTGTTCGAGGGCACCGCGAAGCCGATGCCCACGTTGCCCTGCGAGCCGCCGGTGGCGATCTGCGAGTTCACGCCGATCACCCGCCCCAAGGTGTCGAGCAGCGGGCCGCCCGAGTTGCCCGGGTTGATCGGAGCGTCGGTCTGGATCACCGAGTCGATCTGGAAGCCGCTAGGCGCCTGGATGTGGCGGCCGAGGCCCGAGACGATGCCCTCGGTGACGGTGCGGTCGAGGCCGAACGGGTTGCCGATCGCGATCGCGGTGGAGCCGATCTGCACCGTGCGCGAGTCGGCGAACTGCAGCGGCTTGACCCCGGGCGGGACCGCGCGAGGGTCGATGGCGACGACGGCCAGATCGCTCGACTGGTCGGTGCCCACCACCGCGCCGTCGAGCGACTCGCCGCGCGCGCCGAAGCGAACGACCACGCGGCTGTTGCCGCTCACCACGTGCGCGTTGGTCACGAGCTTGCCGGTCGTGTCGATCAGGAAGCCGGTGCCCTCGCCCACGCTTGTCTTGATGGAGACGACTGCGGGGCTGGCGGCCGCATACACGGCGCTGGCCACGTTCTGGCCCTTCTGCGGCTTCACCTGGCTGCTCGAGACGGCGGGCAGCGGCTCCACACCGTTGTCCTTGCCGCGCGGGACGAGCAGGCCAACTACGAACGCGCTGGCCACAGCGGCAACCGCAACCGCCACCGCGCCGATGGCGAGGACGCGCCCGCGGCGCGGCGTCTTGGCCTGCGCTTCGGCGGCCTCGCGCTCGGCTGCTGCGCGGCGGAGCGCCTCCCGGTGCTGCGCGGCAGCCTCTTCGGCCGCCTCGCGCGAAGCCTCGGTGTCGATACGCCAGTCGCCTGTCCAGAGGTGCCTGGGAACTTTCACCACGAACGAGGATGGCAGCATCGACCTCTTAGCACGAGGTCAAGGTTGCTTAAGAATCGTGTAAGCGGTCAGCGCTAGAGGCGCCATATGTGAACGAGCGCGGTGTCGACCGCCGCGACGGCGCCGAACACCGCCGCCAGAGTGCCACTGCCGGCCGTGGCAAGGGCCGCGGTGGCGAGGCCGAAGATGACGATCTCGAGCGCCAACCGGGCCGGATTCACCAGCCTGTGTGGTGCCTTGGGAGCCAGGAACCTGCCCCACACGACCGCCATCGCAAGCGGCGCGGCGATCGCTAGAGCCACGTCGCCGCCCGTCGGGCCGCCGCTCTGGGAGCCCCAGTAGGCGAACGCCGCTAGCGCCCCGAGCTCGAGCAGGAAACGTACGGCCAGCGCCACGGACTTCATCGCGGCCCTGTATTTTGGGCTCGGCCAGTTCTGGACGCTCTCACCGATGACGACCATTGAAGAGCCGGCGCGTCCGGCCACGCCGGCTGTCGCGCGCGCGTTGACGCGTCCGCAGGCGGCCGACCGCAGGCGCGAGATCGTGCTGGTCATCGTGGCCGGCTGGGCGCTAGCCATCCTCATTACCTGGCCGCTGGTGCTGCATCCGGGCCACCGGATCGCCCAGGACCTCGGCGACCCGATTCGAACCGCGTGGCAGCTGGCGTGGACCGGGCACGCGCTGCTCCACCAGCCCACCCATCTCTGGCAGTCCAACTCGTTCTGGCCGCTCGGCAACAGCCTCGCGTTCTCCGACTCGCTCCTCGGCTACGCGCCGGCCGGGCTGATCGGGCACGGGGAGGCGGCGGCGCTCGTCCGCTACAACCTGCTGTTCCTGTTCGCCTACGCGCTCGCGTTCGTGGGCGCGTACCTGCTTGGCCGCGAGCTTGGCCTGAAGCCGTGGTCCGCCGCGGTCGTGGGCGTCGCGTTCGCCTACGCGCCGTTCCGCTCCACGATGAACGGGCACCTGCACGTGATCTCGAGCGGCGGGATCCCGCTGTCGCTGTTCTTCCTCGTGCGGGGATATCGGCGCGAGCGGCGCGGGCTGGTCTTCGCCGGCTGGGCGGTGGCGGCCTGGCAGCTGAGCCTCGGGTTCACGCTGGGGCTGCAGCTCGCCTATCTGCTGGCGGTGATAGCGCTTGTCGTGGCGGTGATCTGGTGGCGGCGCGGGCGCCCCGCGCTGCCGCGGGCGCTGCTCGCCCCAACCGTGGCCGGCCTCGTGCTGTTCGCCGCGGTGGGCGCGTACCAGGCGCGCCCGTACCTGCAGGTGGCTCACGACTTCTCGTCCGCCAAGCGCAACATCGGCCAGCTGGAGCACTACTCGGCCTCGCCCAGGGCTTTCCTGGCGGCCACCGAGGAGAACCGGGTCTGGTCCGGCGCCACGAAGGGCATCCGCAACAGCCTGCGCGCGCCGAAGGAGAGCACGCTGTTTCCGGGGCTGGCGATCGTGGCGCTTGCGCTGGCGGGCGTGACCTCGGCGGCGATCTACTCGCGCGGGCTGCGGATCGGGCTGGGGGTGGGGGTGGTGGTCTGCGCCATCCTGTCGCTCGGGCTCGGCTTCCTCGGGGGCC
Source organism: Actinomycetota bacterium (assembly GCA_046727635.1). GTDB lineage: Bacteria > Actinomycetota > Thermoleophilia > Solirubrobacterales > Thermoleophilaceae > JAICJR01. The sequence continues at coordinate 7,141 of JBKPDA010000284.1, forward strand.
GTGTGAGCTATCGGCTGCTGTACGACTATGCGCCCGGCTGGGACGGCGTGCGCACTCCGGGGCGGATCGTCACGCTCACGTCGCTCGGGCTCGCGCTTCTGGCGGGCGCGGGCGCGCAGCGGATCGTAGACTCGCTGCGAGATCGGCGGCTGGCGCTGGCTGCTGCGGTGGCGCTGCCGCTCGTGGTGTTCGTCGAGGGGTCGTGGACGCTTTGGAAGCCGCACGTGCCAAGCGCACCAGCTGCCCAGCTGGGCCTGCGCGGACCGCAGCTACACCTACCGATGCATCCCTCCAACGATCGCCTGTACCAATTCTGGTCCGTCGAGGGCTTTCCCAAGATCTACAACGGCGTGAGCACGTTTGACATACCCACGCAGGACCGGCTGCGGAGCACGATGAGGCTGTTCCCGAATCGGCACACGATCCGTGAGGCGCGCGCTCTCGGTATCCGCACGATCGTGCTGCACACCGACCTCGCGAAGGTGCCCCTGCCCGTTCCCGGCACGATCAGGCCCGAGCCGGCCGACCCACTCCGGGCCGCCGCCAAGTCCGTGGCCGGTCTCGGCGTGACGGTGAAGCGGGCGCCGGGGCTCGTGATCTACACCATCAAGAGGCACGGATGAGCACGCGCCGCCTCGGCATTGCATCCCTTGTCTGCGTCGCCCTGGCGGGCGCGACGATCATCCAGACCTTCAGCTGGAACCAGACCTCGCACTACGCGCTGATCCGGTCGATCGCGTCGCACGGCACGCCGCGCATTGACCGCTACATCGACCAGACCGGCGACAAGGCCCTCTACAAGGGGCACTGGTACTCGAGTCGCGCGCCCGGCCTGGCCTTCTACACGATCCCGGCCTACGGGGTGCTCACCGTCATTAACGCGCCGCAGATCGCGCGACACGCTAAGGCGCAGCGCGGCGCCGACGAGATGGTGTGGGCGCTCACCCTCTGGGGGGCCGTCCTGCCCGGCCTCGTCACGCTGCTGCTCGTGCGCTGGATGGGCGACCGCTTCGAGCCGGGCTACGGAACAGCCGCGGCGATCACGCTCGGTCTGGGCACGCTGTTCTTACCGCTCTCCACCCTGCTGTTCTCGCACGTGTTCACCGCCTGCCTCGGCTTCGGCGCGTTCGTGCTCCTGATGCGCGAGCGAGAGGGACCCGGCAACCTGCTCCAGCTGTTCCTCGCGGGCCTCTTGATCGGCTACTCGATCACCGCGGAGTATCCGCTGCTGTTCGCCGGGGTGGTCCTGGGCGTCTACGCGATGTCGCGCGCTTGGAAGGACATCAAGCGCCCGCTCGTGTACGCGGGCGGGGTGGCGATCGGCGTGATCCCGCTGGCGATCTACGACAAGTGGGCGTTCGGCTCGTTCACGCACGTGGCGTACGCCGACCTGCCGCGCCACCAATCCGGCTTCTTCGGCATCCGGCCGCCCAGCTTCGAGACCTTCATCACGCTGCTGTTCTCCTCACGCGGGCTGCTCACGCTGTCGCCCGTGCTGATCATGGCTGGGGTCGGCACGGTGCTCCTGTATCGGCGCGGCCGCCGGGCGGAGGCGCTCGTGATCACCGCGGTGGCGGCGGTCTACCTGCTCTACAACTCGGGTTACTACCTGCCGTTCGGCGGCGGCACGCCCGGGCCGCGCTTCCTCACCACGATGCTGCCGTTCCTGGCGGTGCCGCTGGCGCTCGCCTGGCGGCGCTTCCCGGCGCAGACGCTGGCGCTGGCGGCCATCTCCATGGTGATCTTCTGTCTCGCCACGATCACCCACCCGCTGATCGGCTACGAGACCGAGGCCACGGTCTGGACGCGCTACATCACGACGGACTGGTACCAGCCGACCATCCTGAGCGCGTTTGGCGCCGGGCGCGGCTTGATCGCCCCGCTGCCGTTCGTGCTGCTGGCCGCCACCGCCGTGGTGCTCGCCGTGCGCGCCACGCCGCGGCCCGCGCTGTCGTGGACGAGCCTGGGCATCGGCGCCGCGATCGCCGGCGCCTGGGCGCTGTTCGCCATCGTCGCGCCCACAGCGCTGGGGATCGACCACCGGGCGCTCGAGAACACCTACCACGCGGGAGACATCAAGGCGCTTCACCTGCCATGGGGCCGCTGGCCGCTGACCCACATCGGCCTGGCGGCACTGGCCGCCTCGCTGGCGCTGCTTGCGCTGGCGGCGTTCTCGAATCGCAGACCCCAGGTGGAGCGGGCACCGATAGCTATGAGAGAGGAGTCGGCATGGGCCAGCCGGTAGTGCACTTCGAGATCACGGGCAAGGATGCGCCGAAGCTCCACAGCTACTACGCGGAGCTGTTCGGCTGGGAGATCGACGCGAACAACCCGATGCATTACGGGATCGTCGAGCGCGAGGGCAACCTCAACGCGGACGGCGTCGGGATCGGCGGCGGCATCGCGCAGGGTCCCGAGGGCTACCCCGGCCACGTGACCGTCTACATCGAGGTTCCGGACGTGGAGGCCTCGATGGCGAAGGCTGAGAGCCTCGGCGGCACCCGGATGATGGGACCGGAGGAAGTCATGGAAGGGCTCGTGATCGGGCTCTTCAACGACCCGGAGGGCCACGTCATCGGGTTGATCCAGAGCTAAGCGGCCTGCCGCTCGGCTGCCTGCGATGCGTGCGTGCCGAGCGCGCGCTTGTAGCCGTCGGCCAGCTGCCCGAGCGAGCGGCCCCAGCTGCGCACCGCCACCGCCTCCAGCGCCGCGCTCGCGATCCGGCGTCGGATGTCAGGCGAGGAGGCCAGCACCTCCACCGCCGAGGCCAGCGATCCCGCCTCCGGTGAGCAGAGGAAGCCGGTGACGCCGTCGACGATCAGGCTGGACGGGCCGCCCTCGTCGACCGCCACCACCGGCAGGCCGGAGGCCTGCGCCTCGAGGATCACCTGGCCGAAGGTGTCGGTGCGGCTGGCGAACAGGAACATGTCGGCGCTCGCGTACACGCGCGCCAGCGCCTCGCCCTCGAGCCAGCCGAGGAAGGCCGCCTTCTCTCCGAGCCGCTCCCAGAGGTGCTGCTGCTCGGGGCCGCCGCCGGCCAGCACCAGCCGCAGGCGCGGGTTGCGCCTGTGGGCCTCGAGGAAGGCGTCGGCCAGCAGGTCGGCGCCCTTCTCCTTGGTCTGGCGACCGACGTAGAGCACGTTCAGCTCGCCCGGGAGCAGTCCCGGCACCCGCTTGCGCGGGCTGAAGCGCGAGAGGTCCACGCCGCGGTCCCAGCGCCCGATGCGCTCCTCGGCGATGCCCAGCGAGACGAGCGACTCGTCTGACGCCGTGCTCGGCGAGAGCACCACGTTGCAGTGGCCGTAGAAGGCCGACAGCGCCATGCGCATGCCCGTCTCGAGCGCCGGATCGGAGCTGCGCAGGCGCGCGTAGGCCTCGAGCTCCGTGTGGTAGCTGCCCACCGTGGGCAGGCCCATGATCCGCGCGAGCAGCGCGGCACCCACGCCGGCCGGGCCGGGGGAGCAGAGGTGCAGCAGCTCGTAGCGGCCCTCGGCCAGCGTCTCGACGATGGCCGGCAGGCTCGGCACGCCCACCTGCAGGTCGGCGTTGTAGGGGATGTCCACGTCGGCCACCGAGGAGAGGCGGCGGTCAACGTTCGGGTCGGTGCCGATCACCTCCACCTCGAAGCCGGGCACGCCGCGCTGGCGAATCTCCTCCAGCGTGTGGGTCACGCCGTGCATCCCGCCGACCGCGTCGGCCACGAGGCCCACGCGCACGGGCTCGTCGCCGCGGGTCACGAGCTTGGCCTTCTCGCGCGCGAGGAACGCCGCCGCCGGCGCGTAGGGGATAGCGGCTGTGCAGGCCTGGAAGAGGCCGTGCACGGCGCTGCCGAAGTCGCCGCCGGGCTTCACCGTCTCGAGCGTGGTGTAGACGGCCTCGCGAAGCCGGCGCTCGTGGGAGCGGCGGGCGCGGCGGTAGAGGTCGGCGTGGCTGAACTCTTCGTCCTGGAGCAGGGCGATCAGCTGGTCCATCTCCACGTCGAGGTCCACCGACTCGAGCCAGGCGCGCAGCAGGCTGCGGGCGTCGCTCGGGCCGAGGCCGCCGCTCTGGGCGCCTCCGCCGCGGATCTCCCCGTCGCTCACGATGCGCTCGGCCAGGGCCAGCACCGCGGTCGGGTCGGGGTCGCCCTCGCCGCAGCCCACCACCCGCGCGGCCAGCGCCAGCGCGGAGTGGGCCCACTTGGCGGCGCTGCCCTGGTCGCCGTGCGCCTCGGCGCGACCGCAGCGGAGGTGATCGAGGAACTCCTCCGGCGTGGACGCCTGGGGAGTGGTGGTGAAGGTCCGGCCGATGTCCACGCCCGCGTGGTCGTCCGAGCCGGCGATGCCGGTCCCGCCGTGGGTGTCGATGTAGATGGCGGCCGGCATGTTCAGCTCACGCGCCCGCGAGCCGTTGCGCGTCTCCCAGACGGGGAACAGCTGCGCCAGGCGGCGGCGGTGCCGCGGGGTGAGCGGCGCCTTCACCGCGAAGAACGGGTGCGCGAGCGCGCAGGCGATCTCGTTCGAGTGGAGGTACTCGGCGCACGCCTCCACGTCGCCGTTGTGAGCCTGCAGCCACTCGTGATCGTCGGGCGTGATGCCGTAGCAGAGCACGTGCACGGCCTGCGGCTCGTTCCTGAACGAGACCGTCAGCTCCTCCGACACGAACACGTCCGGGCGATCGCTCAGCTCGAGCACGCCGTCGATCGTGTCGTGGTCGGTGATCGTCACGAAGTCCATGCCGCGGCGCTTCGCCAGGTCATAGACCTCCTCCGGAGGCGTTGCGCACTCCGGCAGTCCAAGTGCCCGCTGTACCCCGAGCTTTGCGAGCTGCGAGGCGGTCGAGTGACAGTGCATGTCCGCCCTGCTTGACCCCATCCCGCTCCTATCGTCGTTCTCTACCGTCTCTAATTTCGCCCGCAAAAGCCGCTATTTCGTTACTTCTCCGAAAACGAGACGTGATCAGGCTGTGAACTCGGGCCGTTCACAGAAATGCAACGTGAGTGCGGAACTTGCGCCGAAACTCCGTTGAATCGCGGCCGCGTTCGACACCCGCCAGGCGCAGGCCGCTCACACCCTTGCTCTCGGGGAGCTCGAGGTCCGGGTCGACTTCGACCCGCTCGCGATCCAACTGCGGCGCCGCGGGCAGCCGCTGCTCGAGGGCCTCGAGCTGTGGGCGGCCGACGGAACCGTGCACGACCACTTCGTGCAGATCACCGAGGGGGTGCTTGCGCGCGAGGAGCTTTCCGGGCCGCTGCGCGTCCAGCGCGGCGAGGTGGAGGCAGCGGCCGAGCGCTCGCTCGCGCTGAACGTCGCGCTGGCCGACGGCAGCGAGGGGCGCCTCGCTCTCGCGATCAACCACGAGCGGCTCGTGATCGAGCTGACGGTGGAGCGCAATCCGCTCCGCCTCGGCGCCCGCTGGCGCGCGCTGCGCGGCGAGCACGCCACCGGACTCGGAGCCCGCCACGGCACCGCCTTCGATCAGATGGGTCGCCGCGTGCACCTCGGCGCCGACCGCCGCTACACCGGCCCCGACTGCCCGCAGGAGATGCTCGAGCAGGGCGGGATCCCGCAGGGCGACTACGCACCCGTGCCGTGGCTCCTGTCGAGCGCGGGCTACGCGATCTGGCTCGAGGGCGCCGGGCCGGGCGTGGACTTCGACCTGGACGCCACTCGCATCTCGGTGTCCGCGCGGGCCGCGGCCGGGCCGCTGCGCCTGCACGTGCTCACCGATCCAACGCCCGCCGCGCGCCTGCGCTCCTACTGCCGCCTCACCGGCTTCCCGGCCGTCCTGCCCGAGTGGGGCTACGGGCACTGGAAGAGCCGCGACGTGTACGAGCACGCCGACGACGTGGTGGACGACTTCGAGGGCTACCTGCGCCACTCGCTGCCGCTCGACGCGATCGTGATCGACTCGCCCTGGGAGACCCAATACAACACCTGGGAGTTCAACCCGCACCAGTTCCCGGACGCGCCCGGCCTCATGAAGCGGATGCGCGACGAGGGCGTGCGAACGGTGCTGTGGGTCACGCCCTGGGTGAACCTCGACTCGAGCGACGGCCAGCGCCCGCCCGACGGCGAGTCCGAGCGCATGCACCGCGAGCCGGCACCCAACTACGCACCGGCCGCCGAGGCCGGGCACTTCGTGAAGGACGCGGACGGCAGCTCGTTCGTGGCGCGCTGGTGGATGGGGACGGGCTCGCCGATCGACTTCACATCGCCCGCCGCCGAGGAGTGGTGGCGCGAGCTGGCCAAGGGCGCGCTCCAGCTCGGCGCCGAGGGGATCAAGGCCGACGACGGCGAGGGCTACTACTTCCCCGACCACGTGCAATTCGCCGATGGGCGCACCGGCGCCGAGCTGGCCTGGGACTACGGCGATCTCTATTGGGAGTCGATGCAGCGAGCGCTCGACGAGGCCACCGGCGGCAGCGGCATCCTCTTCGGGCGTGCGGGCTGGTCGGGCCGCCAGCGCCTCGGCGTGTTGTGGGGCGGCGATCAGGCGTCCGACTTCTGGTCGCTGCGGGTGCTCGTGGCGGCCACCCTCACGGCGGCGGCCAGCGGCTTCTCCAACTGGTCGCACGACGTGGGCGGCTACCTGGGCGAGCGCCTGGTGGCGCGCTGCCCGAAGGAGCTGCTCGTGCGCTGGCTGCAGTTCGGCTGCTTCACGCCGCTGTGGCAGTCGCACGGGCGCTTCCAGCAGGAGGCGTGGACCTACGACGGCCAGACGCTCGACCTCTACCGCGACTACCTGATCCTGCACGAGCGGCTGGTGCCCTACGTGCGGGCGGCGGCCGCGACGGCGGCGCGCTGCGGGCTGCCGATCGTGCGGCCGCTCTGCCTGCTGGACTCGTCGGATCGCCGTGCCTGGTCCCTGCCCGACCAGTACGCCTTCGGGCCCGCGTTCTGGGTGGCGCCGGTGCTCGAGGCGGGCGTGCGCGAGCGGAGGGTGGAGCTGCCTCGCGGCGAGTGGATCGACTACTGGACGCACGAGCGTGTCCGCGGCGGGCGGGAGCTGCTGGCGGCGGCGCCGCTCAGCCGCATCCCGCTCTGGGTGCGCTCGGGATCGATCGTGGTGACCTATCCGGCCGAGCACGTTGCCTCCGGCCTCGGCGACCACCCGGAGAGCGAGCGCCCGCTCGAGGTCACGCTGTGGGGCGAGCCCGAGCTCGGCTCGGCCGGCGTGCGGTTGGCCGACGGCACGCGAATCCGCTGGCACCGCGGCGAGTGGTCGCTCGACCGCGAGCGCGACGTGAAGCTGGCCGTGCTCTAGCACGACGAGAGCCCGCCGGCGGGCGGGCTCCCATCGCTGCTTGGCGTGTGCAGATGTCAGGCGGATGCCGCGAGGGCATCCGCCTGGGCGAGCAGCACCCGGGCGTCGTGGATCATGCGCTCGGCGCGGCTCTCGTCCAAGGGACGGTTGTCGAAGGTCGCT
>JBKPDA010000285.1:0-11820 GCA_046727635.1 Actinomycetota bacterium
TCTTCCACGAGTACGGCGAGCGCATCCCGGTGATCGAGGTAAATGGGAAAGAAGCCTTCGAGCTCGGCGTCGATCGGATAGCCCTCTCACAACTCCTCGATACAGTGGCTCCGTGAGCTACGACCCGTACAACGGAAGCGGGGTCGAGCTGGCCGAAGGCGGGGGCGAGCGGCTCTCGCTCGGCGTGGCGGCCAGGCTGTCGCGATACCTGCAGGTCCTCACCCAGGCCAAGAAGATGGGCAAGGAGACCATCTCCTCCCAGGAGCTGGCCGACTACACCCACGTCAACTCCACCCAGATCAGGCGCGACCTGTCGGGCTTCGGGAAGTTCGGCAAGCGCGGCGTGGGCTACAACGTCGACTCGCTGGTGTCGCAGATCCGCAAGATCCTGCGCACCGCCGGGCAGCACAACATCGCGCTGTTCGGGGCGGGCCATCTGGGCCAGGCCATCGCCAGCTCGGACATCTTCGCCGACCACGGCTTCCGCGTCGTGGCGATCTTCGACACGGACACCAGCAAGATCGGCAAGCCGATCGGGCCGGCCGGGAAGGCCGGCCGGCTCAGCGTCCGGCCCTACGAGGACCTCGACCGCGTGGTGGAGGAAGAGGACATCGTGGTGGGCGTGCTCGCGGTGCCCACCGAGGCGGCGCAGAAGGTGGCGGACGACCTCGTGGAGGCCGGGGTGAAGATCATCTTCAACTACTCCGAGGCGCTCCTCCACGTGCCCCCGGACGTAACGGTCCACACGTCCAGCCCGGCCGTTGACCTCCTCTACGCGCTCTACTTCTACTTGACCTAGGGAGCACTTGCGCCTTGGACGCGGCCAGCGCCAGGGAGGTCTTCGAGGCTTCCGAGGACTTCACCGTGGGGATCGAGGAGGAGTTCGGGATCCTCGATCCGGAGGGGCACGGGCTCGCACAGCGCTTCGAGGAGCTGCGCGACGCGGCAATGCAGGACGAGGTGCTCGCGGAGTCGGTGGCGGGGGAGTTGATCTCGTCGGAGATCGAGATCCGGTCCGGGCGCGGCGACACGCTCGTGGACGCGTTCGCGCGGCAGCGCGATCGCCGGGCGCGGCTGTTCCGCATCGCGGCTGAGCACGGGGTGCTGCTGGCGGCCACCGGCACGCACCCCTGGAGCCCATGGCAGGAGCAGCACATCATCGATACGGAGCACTACCGCCGGGTGGCGGAGGGGCTCAAGTACGTGGCGTGGCGCAACAACACGTTCAGCGTGCACGTGCACGTAGGGGTTCGCGGCGCCGACCGCGCGATGGCGGTGTGCGACCGCGTGCGGCCGGTGCTGCCCGAACTGCTCGCCCTGTCGGGCAACTCGCCCTTTCTGGACGGGCGCGACTCCGGGCTGCACTCGGTGCGCACGCAGATCTTCACCAAGAGCTTCCCGCGCTGCGGGATCCCCGACGCGTTTGGCAGCTTCCGGGCGTACGAGGACTACGTGGACTTTCTCTTCCGCACGAACTCGATCGTGGAGCCCACGCAGCTGTGGTGGAGCGTGCGGCCGCACCACGCGTTCGGCACGGTGGAGGTCCGCATCTGCGATGCGCAGTCCACCGCCGAGGAGTCGAGCGCGCTGATCGCCCTGATGGTGGCGTGCGTGGCCCAGGCCGCGCTCGAGTTCGACGAGAACACGCTCCCGGATCCACCGCCCGGCAGGCTGATCGAGGAGAACTTCTGGCGGGCGATCCGCTACGGGCTGGACGGCCGCATGATCGACCTCGAGCGGGGCGAGGAGTACCCTGCGGCGGCGCTTGGCGACAGGCTGCTGGCGTGGACCGCGCCGGCTCGCGCGGCGCTCGGAATCGAGGTGTCGCTGCCGCCGGAGAACGGGGCCCAGCGCCAGCGGCGGGCGCTGGAGGCGGGCGCCTCGATCGAGGGGGCGTTCATGGCGGAGGTCGCGGCCACGCAGAGGAGCTATGCAGGCGAGGGAGTGAGGACATGACCGAGGAGCCACGGGAACCCACCGAGGAGGAGCTGCGCGCCGCGCTCGAGGAGCAGATGCGCCGGATCACGGTGAAGGACGTGATGCTCCAGACGGTCGTGACGCTTGTGAACCTCTCGGCCCGCAAGCTCGGGCTCGGCGAGGGGGATGAGAAGGATCTCGAGCAGGCGCGACTTGGGATCGAGGGAGTGCGCGCGCTGCTCCCGCTACTGCCCGAGCAAGAGGTGGCGCCCGTGCGCGAGGCGCTGTCGCAGATTCAGATCGCCTACGCGCAAGAGGCGGGTGCCGGGTCTCGGGTCTCGGGTGCCGGGAGCGAGGAACCGACGGATAAGGCGGCCTCAGACGACGAGGCCGAGCGGGCCAAGGCGCGTTCGAAGATCTGGACCCCGCCGGGGGCGTGAGCGACGCGCCGCACACCGTTGGCGTGTTCGGCGGCTCGGGCTTCTACCGCTTCCTCGACGACGTGGAGGAGGTGGCGGTCGCCACGCCCTACGGGCCGCCGTCGGCTCGGATCCGGATCGGCGAGGTCGAGGGCACGCGGGTGGCGTTCATGCCCCGCCACGGCGACGACCACGAGCTGCCGCCGCACCGAATCAACTACCGGGCCAACGTGTGGGCGATGCGAGAGGTGGGGGTCAAGCGGATCGTCGGGCCCTGCGCCTGCGGCTCCCTGAAGCCCGACCTGCACCCCGGCACCTTCGTGGTCACGGACCAGTTCGTGGACCGCACGCGCGGCCGGGAGGACACCTTCTACGACGGCCCCCAGACCACCCACGTCGCCGCCGCCGAGCCCTATTGCCCGAGCCTTCGGGAGATCCTCGTGCGCACCGCGAAGGAACTCGACATCCCCGTGGCCGAGGAAGGCACGGTCGTGGTGATTCACGGTCCACGTTTCTCCACCAAGGCGGAGTCGCGCTGGTTCAACGCGGCCGGGTTCGACGTGGTGAACATGACGCAGTACCCGGAGGCGTGGCTGGCCCGGGAGCTCGAGCTCTGCTACGCGAACGTATCGCTTGTTACGGACTACGACGTCGGACTCGCGGGAGTTCCAGGGGTAGAGCCGGTATCAGCCGAGGCTGCTTTTCGGGTATTCGCCGAGAACATCGATAGACTGCGCGCCCTCTTGTTCCGGGCTGTGCCTCAAATCGGGCCGCAGCCCGATGACATCTGCGCCAGCGCGCTCAGCAGCGCCATCGTGCATTAAGCCGACACACCGCGCCGCGATACACCGGCGAACGTACTTCGGAGGGTTCTTTCCTTGACCAAATTTCTGACGGATTGGGGGGTCGTCGTCGCGCTTGCGTGCGCCGGCTGCGCCGTCCTCTATGGAGCTTTGACTTCGCGCTGGCTGCTCGCGAAATCGCCGGGCAACGAGGAGATGCAGCGCATCTCGGCGGCCGTGCAGGAGGGGGCCAAGGCCTACCTCACGCGGCAGTACCAGATCATCGCGGGCGTGGCCGTAGTGCTGTTCGTGGTCCTGGGCGTGGCGATCGACTGGCGCACCGCGATCGGCTTCGCCATCGGCGGCACGTTCTCCGGCGCGGCCGGCTTCATCGGCATGAACGTGTCGGTGCGCGCCAACGCCCGCGTGGCCGAGTCGGCACGCTCGGGAGTTCCCGCGGCGCTCGACGTGGCCTTCAAGGGCGGCGCGATCACCGGCATGCTCGTGGCCGGGCTCGCGCTGCTTGGCGTGGCCGGCTACTTCGGCATCCTCGTGCTCGCGAACGTGAGCGACAAGGACGCGGTCGACGCGCTCGTCGGCCTCGGTTTCGGCGGCTCGCTGATCTCGGTGTTCGCCCGACTGGGCGGCGGCATCTTCACCAAGGCCGCCGATGTGGGCGCCGACCTCGTCGGCAAGATCGAGGCCGGCATCCCCGAGGACGACCCGCGCAACCCTGCCGTGATTGCCGACAACGTGGGCGACAACGTGGGCGACTGCGCCGGCATGGCCGCCGACCTGTTCGAGACGTACGCCGTCACGGCCGTCGCGGTGATGCTGCTCGGCGTCCTCACCTTCCGGCAGTCCCGCGAGGTCGCGGTCTTCCCGCTTGTGATCGGCGGCGTTTCGATCCTCGCCTCGATCATCGGCACCTACGCGGTCCGCTCGGCGTCAGGCAACGTGGAGCGCGCTCTCTACCAGGGTCTGATCGTCTCCGGCGTGATCGCCGCGGCCGCCTTCTACCCGATCTCGCACTGGCTGATGGGCAGCGTGGACATCAAGGCGAACGTGCCGTCGCTGCTGAAGGGCGCCGAGGGGGCGTCGGGCACCGACTTCTGGCTCTGCAGCCTGATCGGCATCGGCGTGACCGCCGGTCTGTTCGTGATCACGGACTACTACACGTCTACGCGCTTCCGTCCGGTGCGCACCACCGCTCGGGCGTCGCAGACCGGTCACGCGACGAACATCATCCAGGGTCTCGCGCAGGGCTTCCAGGCCACGGCGGCGCCGGCGATCCTGATCGCGCTCGGCATCCTCGGCGCCAACGCGCTCGCCGGGATCTACGGCGTGGGCGTCGCGGTGATGGCGCAGCTGTCGCTCACCGGCCTGATCGTGGCGCTCGACGCGTTCGGTCCGATCACCGACAACGCCGGCGGCATCGCGGAGATGGCCGACCTGCCCCAGGAGGTCCGCGACATCACCGACCCGCTCGACGCTGTGGGCAACACCACGAAGGCGGTCACGAAGGGCTACGCGATCGGCTCAGCCGTGCTCGCCGCGCTGGTGCTGTTCGCGGCCTTCGTCCAGGGCCTGCACGACGAGGCCGGCCCGGGCAAGGTGGTGAAGAGCTTCGACATCTCGCAGCCACCCGTGCTGATCGGGCTCTTGATCGGCGGCATGATGGTGTTCCTGTTCGTCGCCCTCGCGATAGAGGCGGTGGGCCGAGCGGGAGGCGGCGTGGTGGAAGAGGTGCGCCGCCAGTTCCGCGAGAAGCCGGGGATCATGGAGGGCACCGAGAGGCCCGACTACGCCCGGGCGGTCAGCATCGTCACCGCGGCGGCGCAGAAGGAGATGATCCTGCCGGCGCTGATCCCGATCGTCATACCGCTGGTCGTCGGGCTGATCTCGTACCAGGCGCTCGGCGGCCTTCTGATCGGCGTGATCATCGTGGGCTTCTTCACGGCGGTCTCGATGACCTCGGGCGGCGGCGCCTGGGACAACGCCAAGAAGCTGATCGAGGACGGCGAGTTCGGCGGCAAGGGCTCAGAGGCCCACGCGGCGGCCGTCACCGGCGACACCGTTGGCGATCCCTACAAGGACACCGCGGGGCCGGCGATCAATCCGATGATCAAGGTCGCCAATATCGTCGCGCTCCTGATCATCCAATTCATCATTTAGAGGCGCGATCACAGATCACAGATCACAGAGTCTGTGGTCGTTTCTGTGATCTGTGATCTGTGATCTGTGATCTGATCAACAATCCCGAGTAGCTTGCCATAGGCGATGGCGGAGCGGCGACCCAAGCACCAAGCGCTCGAGCGTGTGCTCGGTACGGGCGCTTTGTTCAGCACGGCCTACGGCAACGTCGGCAGCTCGATCTATTACGCGCTGGGGCTCGTCGCGGTGCTGGCGCTCGGCATGACGCCGGTGGTGTTCCTCATCTCCGGCCTGATCTTCGCCTGCACCGCCGCCACCTACGCCGAGGCCACCGCGATGTACCCGGAGGCCGGCGGCTCGTCGTCGTTCGCGCGGCACGCGTTCAACGAGTTCTGGTCCTTCTTCGCGGCGTGGGGCCAGATGCTCAACTACATCATCACGGTCGCCATCTCGGCGTTCTTCGTGCCGCACTACCTGGCGGTGTTCTGGGGCCCCCTGCACCACAGCCCCGGCGACATCATCGGCGGCGCCGTGGTGATCGTGGTGCTCGGCGCGCTGAACATCATCGGCGTGAAGGAGGCCGCCGGGGTGAACATCTTCCTGGCGCTGGCCGACTTCGCCACCCAGCTCGTGCTGGTCGTCGTGGGCCTCGTGCTGGTGTTCTCGCCCTCCACGCTGGTCCACAACGTGCACCTGGGCACCTTCCCGACGATCTCGAACTTCCTGATTGCGATCCCCGTGGGCATGGTGGCCTACACAGGGATCGAGACGATCTCGAACATGGCGGAGGAGGCGCGCGACTACGGTCGCACGATCCCGCGCTCGATCGCCGGGGTGGTGATCGCGGTAATCGCGATCTACGCGTTCCTCCCGTCCGTCGCGCTGTCGGCGATGCCCGTGGTGAACGGCCACACAGAGCTCGCCACCACCTACGCTGGCGACCCGATCCTCGGCGTGGTGAAGAACATCAACCTGGGCAGCCTCCAGCGTCCCGCCGAGATCTACGTGGGCATCCTCGCCGCCACGATCCTGTTCATCGCGACGAACGCGGGCGTGATCGGGGTGTCGCGGCTCACCTACTCGATGGGCCAGCACCGCCAGCTGCCCGAGAAGCTGCGGCAGCTCCACCCGAAGTTTCGGACGCCCTACATCGCGATCGTCGTCTTCGGCGCGGTGGCGATCGTCACGATCATCCCCGGCGAGGCCGACTTCCTGGGCAAGATCTACGCGTTCGGGGCGATGCTCTCGTTCACGATCGCGCACCTGGCCGTGATCGCGTTACGGATCAAACAGCCGGACGTGGACCGGCCCTATCGCGGGCCGGGGCAGTTGCGCATCGGCGGGCGAGAGTGGCCGCTGTTCGCCATCGCCGGCGGGCTGGGCACCGGAATCGCCTGGGTCGTCGTGACGATCCTGAATATCTCCACGCTCATCTTCGGCAGCATCTGGCTGGCGATCGGGATCGCGACCTACGTTGTCTACCGGCACAGCCAGGGCCTCTCGCTCACTCAGACCACCAAGGTCGTGATGCCGAAGCCGGTGGTGGAGCGCGAGGTGGAGTACGAGTCGGTGCTGGTCGCGTTCGAGGGCGACGACTACGCGCCGGACGCGGTCGCCACGGCGGCCAAGCTGGCCGCGCGCCGGCGCCGCGGCATCCACGTGCTGGTGCTGATCAACGTGCCCTCGAGCGCACCGATCGACGCCCAGATGCCCAAGCAGGAGGCGGCGGCAACGGCGATCATCGACTCCGCGCGAGTCATCGGCGGCCGCCGCGTGACCGGCCACTGGGAGAAGGTGCGTCCTGGGGAGGGCGGCCGGCGGATCGTCGACGAGGCGCGTGAGATCCGCGCCCGCGCGATCGTCATGTCGGCGCCCAAGCGCAGGAGCGCCGCGTCGCTGTTCGGAAAGACGCTCGAGACCGTGCTGGCCGAGCGGCCATGTCGCGTGATCATCGAGTCGGGGCCGGAGCGCGAGGTCAAGCCGGGCGTGCCCCGGCGCCGCGCGGCCGTCGCCTGACGAGCCAGGCTGGGCCCTTAATTAGCCCTCGGGCTTGCGGTCTAACATGCGCCTCGTGCAGCGTGCTTACCGCCACTCGACCCGCGTCATGGGGGCGCTCATCTGCGTGCTCGGCATCGCGATGATCGCGAGCACCCTCGCCCGTGGCGGTGGGCCCCTGGCGCTGGGGGTCGTGCTCGGCGTGCTCTTCGCCGTTCTGGGGGCCGGCAGGGTGGTGCTCGCCCGGGAGCGGCGGCCGCCCCGCGGACCCGCGTGAACCCAGAACGCGGACTAGGCGCCCGCGCGATCTTCGCCATCGCCCTGGGGGCGGCGGGCTCGTCGATCTACTTCATCCTCGGGGTGGTGTCGGGCGAGTCGCTCGGCCTGACGCCGGTGGTCTTCCTGCTCGCCGCGGTCTTCTTCGTGATCACGATGATGACCTACCTCGAGGGCAACTCCCTGCACCCCGAGCGCGGCGGCGCGTCCACCTTCGCCCGCTACGCGTTCAACGAGTTGTGGAGCTTCATCGCGGGTTGGGCCATCCTGCTCGACTACCTGATCGTCCTGGCGATCGGGTCGTTCGCGGTGTCGCACTACCTGGCGGCCTACTGGCACGTGCTGGGCGACTCGGTCGTGGAGCACGTGATCGCGGCCGCCGCGCTCGCCTACGTTGCGGTCTCGAACATCCGCGGGCTCTCCGCCGATCGCTACGGCTTTGTGCTGCGGCTCGGGATGCTCAACCTCACGCTCGCGGCCGGGATCGTGATCGTCGGCGCTCTCAAGGTCTTCGACGCCGGCAAGATCACCGACTCGATCCACCTGGGCAGCGCGCCCACCGTCGGACACCTGCTGTTCGGCGCGGTGCTGGCCACCGTGGCGGTCACGGGCATCGAGGCGGCCTCTGGGCTCGCCGGGGAGATCCGTCTTCACGAGCGCGCGCTCAAGCGCTTGGTGGTGTTCGGCACCGTGACGATCGTCGTGTGGTACGTGGCGATCTCGATCACCGCCCTGATGGCACAGCCCGTTGTGGGCACGCACACGCCGCTTGGGGATCGCTACATCGAGGCTCCGGTCCTGGGAGTGGTCTCGGCCTACTACCCGGTCTGGCTGCACGATCTGATGCGCTATCTGGTGGGCGGGGTCGCGGCGGTGGTGCTCGTGGTGGCGCTGAACGGCCAGATGCTCGGCCTCTCGCGGCTGGCGTACTCGCTTGCCACCAACCGGCAGATCCCGAGCGCGATCGGAAAGCTCCATGGCGACCGCTCCACGCCGTACATCGCAATCACGGTGGCGGCGGTGATGGCGTTTGGCCTCACGCTGAGCGCCGACGTGAAGTTCCTCGCGGGCCTGTTCGCGTTCGGCTCGATGCTGGCCTTCACGCTCGCCCACCTGTCGATCCTCGTGCTGCGCTTCCGCGAGCCGGAGTTTGCGCGCGCGTTCCGGATCCCGCTTTCGTTCCGCTTCCGCGGCGGCCTGGTTCCGATTCCGGCGCTGGTGGGTGCCGTCACCTCATTCCTCGCCTGGATCAGCGTGCTGGTGCTCCACGAGGGTGCGCGCTACGTGGGCCTGGGCTGGATGCTCGGCGGGCTGACCCTCTATGTCGTCTACCGGCGGAGCCAGGGGAAGAGCCTCACGCGGCGCTTCACCATCCCCGCCGCGGCGCTCCACGAGGCGCCCGAGGTGGAGTACGGCAGCATCCTCGTGCCGGTGTTCGGCGGGCCGCTCGACGACGACATCGTGGGCACGGCCGGCCGGCTCGCGTCCGAGGACAGCGATCCGGGCGAGGGCGGCACGGTCATCGAGGCCCTCTACGTGCTCGAGGTGCCGATGTCCCTCCCGCTCGACGCGCGTGTGCCCGACGACCGGATCGCCAGCGCGCGCCGCGCCCTCGCGCGCGCGAAGGAAGTGGGGGAGGAGTACGAGGGCGTGGAGGTTGCGACCGCCGTGGTACGCGCGCGCTCGGTGGGCGCTGGCATCGTGGAGGAGGCCCGCAGGCGCGGTGTCGACGCGATCGTGCTCGCTGCTGAGGCGCCCACCCGGGTGCGTGGCGGCGCGCTGCTCGGGGGTCGCGGGGGCGGCCCGCGCGAGCGCTTCGTGGGGGAAATGACTCGCTACGTGGTGGAGAAAGCGCCCTGCCGCGTGATCCTGACTGCGGCGCCCGCCGGCGAGGAGGGCGTGAGGGAGGGAGTGGCTCCGTAAGGTCGCTTCGCCGACCTTGTGACGCTATTGTGCGGCCGTCATGTTCGTGTTGATCGTCGGCTGCGGCCGCGTGGGCTCGACGGTGGCCAGGGCGATGCTGAACGAGGGCCATCAGGTCTCGGTCCTCGACGAGGACGCCGAGGCGCTCGCCATGCTCGAGAAGAACCCGGAGGAGAGCTGGGAGGATGTCGGCGGCTCGTTCACCGTGGGCACCGCGCTCGAAATCGACGCGCTGCTCGAGGCCGGCATCGAGCAGGCTGACGCGTTCGTGGCGGCCACCGACGGGGACAACACGAACCTGGTCATCGCCCAGATCGCCAAGCGCCGGTTCAACGTGCCCACCGTGGTCGTGCGCGTGCTCGACCCAGCCCGTGCGCAGTGGTACGCCGAGCAGGGTCTGTCCACGGTTTGTCCTACCGCTGTGGCCATCGACATGCTCCAGGAGGCGGTGCGCGCGGAGGTGAAGCGCTAGCCATGTACATCGTCGTCGTGGGTGCCGGGAAGGTGGGCTGGAACCTCGCCCGCGAGCTGATCGGCAAGGGCAACGAGGTGACAGTGATCGAGTCCGACGCCCACCGCTTCGGGATGGTGGAGGAGGAGCTGGAGCACGCGGTTCAGTACGGCGACGGCTCCGAGCTGTGGGTGCTCGAGCGGGCGGGCGTGGCCCGCGCGGACATGGTCATCGCCGTGACGGGCGACGACGAGGACAACATCCTGATCTGCCAGGTCGCGCGCGAGAAGTACGGCGTGGAGCGGGTGATCGCCCGCTGCAACAACCCGCGCAACCTCCAGCACTTCGAGCTGCTCGGCATCAAGCCCGCGGTGTCGGCCACCGACCTGATCCTGCGTCTCATCGAGCACGAGGTGCCGCGCTACGGGTTCCTGCATCTGCTCGACCTGCCCCAGGAGCGGCTCGAGATCATCGAGATCGAGGTGGCCGACGGCTCGCCCGCCGACGGCGCTCAAGTGAAGGACCTCGGGCTCCCGGACGGCTCGCTGGCGATCGCGATCCTGCGCCACGGCACGGGATTCGTGCCTCTGGCCGACTCGGTCATCGAGGCGGGCGATGAGGTGCTGATCGTCCTCGACACCGGCCTCGAGGCGAAGATCACCGAACGCTTCCGACCCCAGCCCGAGGCGGCCTGATGGCCTCGCGCTCCGTCGACTACCTGCTGGTCGGCGGGGGGCTTGCCTCTGCCAATTGCGCCCGCTGGCTCCGCGAGGAGGGGGCGGACGGGTCGATCCTGCTCGTCGGGCGCGAAAACGACCCGCCCTACAACCGGCCGCCGCTATCGAAGGGCTACATGCAGGGGAAGGAGTCGTACGAGGACGTGCTGTTCCGCCCGAACGAGTGGTGGGACGAGCAGCAGATCGAGCTGCTCACGCGTACGAGCGTGATGAAGCTGGATGTGGGCTCGCGAGTGGTCACGCTGTCGAACCGCGATGAGGTGAGCTTCGACAAGGCGCTGTTGGCCACGGGTGCGAACGTGCGCCGGCTGCGGGCCGACGGCGACGAGCTCGACGGGATCCACTACCTGCGCACGTTCGGCAACTCGGACGCGATCAAGGCGGACGTCGAGGCGGCCGAGCGCGTGGTGCTGATCGGCGGCAGCTACATCGGCACGGAGGTGGCGGCGTCGCTGACGCTGGTCGGTAAGAAGTGCTCGATCGTGATGATGGAGGAGGTCACGCTCGAGCGTTTCTACGGGCGCGAGGTGGGCGGCTTCTTCCAGGGCGTGTTGGAGGAGCACGGTGTGGAGGTCCATGGCTCCGATGAGCTCGGCCGCTTCGAGGGCTCCGACGGGCGGGTCACCGCGGTGGTGACGAAGTCGGGCGCGGAGATCCCGTGCGAGTGCGTGGTGATCGGGGCCGGCGTGCACCCCGACGTGATGCTGGCGAAAAGCGCCGGGCTTTCGCTCGGCGACGCGGGTGGCGTGAAGTGCTCGTCGACGCTCGAGAGCTCGGCGCCCGGCGTGTACGCGGCGGGCGACATCTGCGAGTACGACAGCCCGGTCCACGGGCGCCCGATGCGGATCGAGCACTGGGACGTGGCGTTCAACCAGGGACGGACGGCCGCCTTGAACATGCTCGGCCGCGAGACGCCCCACGACGTGGTGCCCTACTTCTTCTCGGACCTCGCCGACTGGACGGGCTACGAGTACGTGGGGCCCGGCTCGGGCGAGCCCGTCATACGCGGCTCGCTGCAGGACGGCAGCTTCACCGCGTTCTACGTCGCCGACGACGGCAGCGTGACCGCCGCGCTGACGGTCGGCCGCTCAGACGACCTGGAGCACGCGCGCCGCTTCATCAAGGAGAAAGGTCCGCGGGACCGGGCGGCGCTGGCAGACGAGGGG
>JBKPDA010000286.1:0-11991 GCA_046727635.1 Actinomycetota bacterium
AGGCCGCGCTGCGCGAGCACGGGCTGACGAGCGCCCAGTTCGCGGCGCTGGGCGTGCTCGCCCGCGACGAGCCGCTCTCGGGCGCCGACCTTGCCCGGGCCTGCAACACCAGCCCGCAGGCCACGAACGGCGTGCTGGTCACGCTCCAGCGTGAGGGTCTCGTGGCGCGCCATCCGCATCCCACGCACGGCCGCATCCTCCAGGTGGTGTTGACCGACGAGGGCCGGCGCCGCCTCGACGCCTCCAGTCCCGCCGTGCGCGAGCTGGAGGCGACGATCGAGGCGGGGTTCACGCCCGAGCAGGTCGAGGCCGTGAAGGAGTGGCTGGTCAGCGCTGCTCGGCGAGCGGCGGCGGCTCGATCGGCTCAGGCGCGGGCTGGGTGATCCGCACCGAATTGCCGAACGGGTCGCGGGCGGCGCAGTCGATGCCATAGAAGCGCTCGGTCGGCTCCTCGGTGAACTCCACGCCCTGCGCGACGAGCTTCTCGTAGTCGCCGCGGCAGTCGTCGGTCGTGACGATGAGACTGCCTCCGCCGTGGCCCTTGGCGACGACGTTGCGCACGGCCTCGACGTTCTCCGCCGCCACAGCCGGCGGCTCCGGCAGCATCAGCATTACCTCGTGACCCGGGTTGCCCGGAGCGTTCACCGTGAGGAAGCGCATCTGCTCGAGCTGAGCGTCGGTGTGCACCTCGAAACCGAGCTTGCCGACGTAGAACTCGAGCGCCTCGTCCTGGTCGAAGACCCAGAGCAGTGTGTGTGAGATGGACTTGATCATGTCGGCGAGGCTAAGGCCGGGCGCCGCGCAAGTCTTCTCCGAAAGTGCCCGATGGGCGATCCCAGATCATCGCGATGCAGCCGGGCACGCCGGCGCGGACGGCCCGCCGGCTGCGCTCCCGGTACTGGCGCGGCGACTCGCCCACCACCTCGCGGAACGTCCGGCTGAACGTGCCGAGGCTGGCGAACCCAACGTCGAGGCAGATCTCGGTCACCGAGCTGTCGGTTTCGCGCAGCAGCGCCATCGCCCGCTCGAGCCGCCGCCGCTGCAGGTAGCGGTGCGGGGTCTCGCCGAACGTGTCGCGGAAGCTGCGGATGAAGTGAGCGCGCGACAGGCCGAGCGAGCCGGCCAGCCACTCGATGTCGAGCGCATCCGCGTAGCAGCGGTCCATAGTGTCGCGCGCGCGTAGGAGGCGGCGGCTGCTGACGTGTCTGGGCTCGGCTCCCACCGCCCCTCATCGTAGGCTCAGCTCACGCCGTTGAGCTTGTTCACCACCTTGAACAGGTCGCCCTGCTTGTAGAAGTTCACCGCGATCAGGTTCGGGATGTGATCGCGGATCTGCTCGCAGCGCTGCGAGCGCGCGAGCAGCGGCTGGTACGCGTTCACCTTCTTGGCGTCGCTCGGCAGCGGGATCGGGTCGGTGCTCACCCAGTGGTTCTCGAGGAAGAGCGGCGCGCCCTTGCTCGGCCCGCGGTTGGGCTTGCAGCTGGCCGCGAGGTTCGAGCTGCTGGTGAGCAAGCTCGCCTTCGGGAACTTGTAGGGCGTCTCCTCCACCAGGCTCTTGTAGGCGAGCTGGTACCAGGACGCCCCGCCCGCCTTGTTCTCGGCGAGGAAGACGATCTGCTGGCTCTGCTCGATCATCTCCCGCAGCGTGGGCCAATGCGACCCGCCCAGGCCCTTGTATACGTACGAGGAAAGGCCGGCGTCGCTGATCGCCTTCACGTAGTCGGCCGGCGTCACGTAGTCCTGGTTGATCACCACGAGCACGTTGTCGGGGTGGGTGACGATGAAGTCGTGGATCTCCTTCAGCCCAGTGGCGAGCGGCGTCGCGCCGAGCTCGCACAGCGTGTGGCAGAGGTACATGCCGCGCGTGCCCTGGCCCTTGAAGCCCGCGCGCCCGCGAAGCCGCAGCGCCGCGTTCAGCTGGTCCTGGCTCACGCCGTCCTGGGTGAGCACGGCCTGCAGGTTCGAGACGTCCGTGCGCACCCTCCCGTTCGCCAGCTTGTCGCCATAGTGGGTGTCGATCAGGAGCCCGCGGATGCCGTCGTCCAGCTGGCCGCCGATCGAGCGGTCCTGCTCCGACGAGAACCACCCGGGGAGTGGCGCAGACATCGCGTTGTGGGTGGCGGGGAGCACCACCTCGGGCAGCGTCTTGTCGCACAGCGCGGCGTAGCCGTTGCAGGTGTTGACCGATGCGGCGGCGGTCTCGCTCGTGCCGCCGGTGGCGAGGAACGTGGCCACGGCGCCACCGATCAGGAGCACCGCGAGGGCGGGCACCGCCAGGCGGCGCACCCGGTGGCGCGGCTCCACCACCTCCTCGTGCGCCTCGGCGTGCCCGGGCTGGTAGGTGAGCCGCAGGATCGCCTCCACGCCCAGGTACACGATGTAGACACCCACGAGGGTGGCCACCACCTGCAGGGCGGTGACCGGCTGCGCGATCACCAGCACGCCCAGGGCGATCAGCGCCAGCGCGCGCAGCACTCGCAGCCACACCGCCTTCGGCTCGCCGGCGACGATTCGCCAGCCGCGCCGCAGCGCCCCCTGGATCTCCACCGGGTGCAGGACCGACGACGCCGCGGCCGCCACCACCGCGCCCGACCCCGCCAGCACCCAGCCGAACGTCCGCAGGTCGCCCAGGAACGCGCTCCAGACGTCGCCGGCCGCCGCGCGCTCGTCCGGGTCGCTCAGATGGGAGAGCACGATCGCGCGGCTCACCGTGTACACGATCACCACGAGAACGCCCACCACGGCGATGGCCACTCCCAGCTGGGCCACCGTGGTGCGCCGGTCCGTGGAGAGCACGATCGCCCCAGCGGCCGCGACGAGCGTGAGCCCGGCCAGCACGTAGGCGAGTACGCGGATGCCCTCCGCCCAGCGGGCGGCGGTACCCGCCGCGCTGCCGAGGTTGTCCTTCACCAGCGTCACGCTGCCGCTCCGCGTCAGCTTGGCGGCAAGGGTCGGCCTGAAGCGCTCCAGCGCGGCGCCGGCCACCGTGCCCACGTCGGCGAGGGTGAGCGTGACCGTGTTCTGGTCGCGCTGGAACACGGCTCGGTGCGCGTCGCGCACGGAGCGGACGAAGAGGGTCCGGAAGGCGCTGCCGCCGATCAGCGTGGACACGATCGACTGGATCACGGGCCGCGCGGCGATCAGGTCGGCCTGCTGCTTCAGCACCACCTGGTCGGTGATGCGCTCTGCCGCGAGGCTGCGGACGCTGTCGTCGCGCAGGGTGGAGGCCGCCCGGTTCGCGAACTGGTCCGAGTCGAACAGCGACCGCCGGGCATAGCCGGCCAGCGTCGCAAGCAGGAGCAGCAGCGCTGTGAGCCAGACAAGTCCCGTGGCGCCGACCCGCCGGGCGCGGTCTCCACGCACGGGGCAAGTATGCCGACAGTCACACACGGTCCGCCCGCCTCTTGGTATCTGAGACCCTGGGAGTCGAGGATCAGGAGGAGACGTTGGCCGTTCGCTCAGGGATACCAGCCGGACCCGGATACCCGTCGCTGGTGCAGGGGATCGCTTTTTGGACGCGACCGCTCGCGTCGCTCGAACGCTGGAGGGCGCGCTACGGCAAGCGCTTCACGATCAGGCTGCCGGCCGCTCCGCCGTTCGTGATGCTGTCCGACCCGGCGGAGGTGAAGGAGGTCTTCACCGCTCCGCCCGACGTGCTGCATCCGGGTGAGGGCGCGCGCGTGCTCGAGCCCGTGGTGGGCCGCAACTCCGTGATCCTGCTGGACGAGGCCGCTCATATGGAGCAGCGCAAGCTGATGCTGCCCGCCTTCCACGGCGAGCGGATGGCGCGGCTGTCCGGACTGATGGCCGAGGTGGCCGAGCGCGAGGTGGCCGGCTGGCCGCGGGGCGCGCCGATCGAGCTGCACCCGCGGATGCAGGCGCTTACGCTCGAGATCGTCCTGCGCGCCGTCTTCGGCCTCGACCCCGGCCCGCGTCTCGACGCGCTGCGCGAGCAGCTGCAGGCGATGCTCACGTTCGGCGACAAGCCGATCAGCCTTGCGCCGCCGCAGGAGGGCACGCTGGCGGCAAAGGTGCTCGAGCGGGTGGGGCCGTTCGCCGAGTACGTGCGCATGCAGGCGCGTGCGGACGAGTTGATCTTCGAGCTGATCGACGAGCGGCGCGCCGAGGACGCCGAGCGCGACGACGTGCTCGCGATGATGCTCGACGCCCGCCACGAGGATGACTCGCCCATGAGCGAGCAGGAGCTGCGCGACGAGCTGATGACGATGCTCGTGGCCGGTCACGAGACCACCGCGTCGTCGCTGGCGTTCGCCTTCGCGCGCCTCCCGCATCACCCCGAGGCGCTGCGCCGCCTGAGCGACGAGCTCGAGGCCGGCGACGGCGACGCGTATATGACCGCGACGATTCAGGAGACGCTGCGACGCCGGCCGGTGCTGCCCAACTCGGCGCCGCGGCTGGTCGTGAAGCCGATCGACGTCGGGGGCTGGTCCTACCCGACGGGCGTCGCGCTCGTGCCGAACGCATACCTGATCCACCACGACCCGAAGATCTACCCCGACCCCTACGTCTTCCGCCCCGAGCGCTTCCTCGACGAGCCGCCCGGCACCTACACGTGGATCCCGTTCGGCGGCGGCCGGCGCCGCTGCCTGGGCGCGAGCTTCGCGATGCTCGAGATGAAGATCGTGCTGCGTGCAGTGCTCTCCGCGTGCGAGCTTCGCCCGGCGGGCCAGAGCGTGGAGCTGGCCAAGCGGCGCAACATCACGATCCGGCCGGCGCAGGGGGCGCTGGCGGTGTTGGCCGACCGCGAGCCGCTAGCCGCGCCGGAACGCCTCGCGCGCGGCGAGGACGTGCTGGTCGCGTAGTCCTTCCAGCTGGCGCTCGGCGCGCGCGATCAGGCCGTCGAGCACGTCCGGGTCGAGCGCGGGCTCGTCCTCCGCGATCTCGCGCAGCGCGCTCCACAGGGCGCGCTTGCCCTCCACGCCGGCGAGCAGCCCCTCGAGCTCGATCACGCGGCTGAGCGGCGCGTACCCGGTCAGCCGGCCGTTCAGCTTCAGCCGGCCGAGCTTCTCGCCGGTCCATGCGACCGCTGTCTTGAGCTGGTCGCGCCCGGTACCGAGCCGCTGGATGAACGCCTCGAGCTGGACGCGGTCTTCTTCAATCTCGGTGACGAGCCCCTCGAGGAACTCGCCATAGGGGCCGCCGCGGTTCTGCCGGCTCGAGCGCCGGGCCAGCTCCGCGCCGAACGTGTCCGCGGCGAGGTGGTCGTGCAGGTAGATGCTGAGCTGGTCGCGCGTCAGCCTCGTGACGCCATCATCTCGCATTCCCGGCTCTGAGACACATCGACGACGTGTAGACTCGGCGCCGCGCGCGGGCGGCGTTCGAGGGAGCCGAGAGGAGAACGTACGCCGTGAGACCGCGCCTTGTCCTGCTGTTCGTTGCCGCCCTGTTCGCGCTGCCGGCGACCGCGAGCGCACGCGACGCGAGCGTCACCTCGTTCGACGGCACGAAGCTCGTCGTGCACTTCTTCCCGGCGGCCGGGCTGAAGAGCGGCAAGCGCGCCCCCACCGTGCTGGTGGGCCCCGGCTGGAGCTCGAACGGCGACACCAATCCGGACCGTCCGACCTCCACCGGCGCCGGGGTGGTGGGGCTCGGCCCGCTGCGCAAGGGCGGCTACAACGTGCTCACATGGGACCCGCGCGGCTTCGGCGGCTCGGGCGGCGTGGTGGAGGTCGACAGCCCAAAGTACGAGGGCAAGGACGTGTCGGCGCTGATCGACTTCGTCGCTCACCAGCCGGAGGCCCTGCTCGACAAGAAGAACGACCCGCGCGCGGGCATGGCGGGCGGCTCCTACGGCGGCGGCATCCAGCTGGTGGCCGCGGCGATCGACCACCGCATCGACGCGATCGTTCCCGACATCGCGTGGAACTCGCTCCAGACCAGCCTCGGTAAGAACAGCACGGTGAAGTCGGGCTGGGGGCTGACGCTCTACTTGGCTGCGGCGGCTGTGGGCGCCCGGCTCGACCCCGAGATCGTCACGAGCGCGACGCAGGCCGCGAGCTCGTTCCTACAGGACGCGGCCAGCGAGGCCTACTTCACCTCGCGCGGGCCAGGCAAGTTAGTGGCCAAGATCAAGGCGCCCACGCTGCTGATCCAGGGGACCGTGGACACGCTGTTCACGCTGCAGGAGGCGGTGACGAACTACAAGGCCCTGACGGCCCACCACGTGCCCACGAAGATGCTCTGGTTCTGCGGCGGCCACGGCGTGTGCCTCACAAAGCCGGGCGACACCGGCCGCATCCAGCACGACACGCTCGCCTGGTTTGCCCGCTACCTCGACAAGAAGCGGGTGGGCACCGGGCCCGGCTTCGAGTGGCTCGACCAGAACGGCCACTCGTACTCCGCGGCCAAGTGGCCGCTCCCGAGCGCGAAGGGGCTTGCCGGCGACGGGTCGGGCACGCTCTCGCTGGTGTCCACCGGCGGCTCCGGCCCGGCGGTCGTTCCGCCCGGCTCCCTCGGCGCGCTGCCGCCCGCGTTCGCCGGTCAGTTCGCGGCCGCGAAGGCCACGAACGCGGTGAACGTGTCGATCAAGGCGCCGAAGGCCGCCACTGCCATCGTGGGCGCGCCCCGGGTGACCATCACCTACACGGGCACGGCGCCGATCGCGGGTGCCCGCGTGCTCGCGCAGATCGTGGACGTGGCCACGGGCATCGTGCTCGGCAACCAGATCACGCCGCTGCCGGTCACGCTCGACGGCAAGTCACACAGCCTCAACCTGCCACTCGAGATGGTGGCGGCCACGGCCAAGCGAAACTCACGCTTCACGCTCCAGCTGGTGGCCGACAGCAAGCTGTATGACACCCACCCGGTCGGTGGCTCGGTGACGTTCAGCAAGGTCCATGTCGCGCTGCCGGGGGTGCGGTTACGCTGACACGGTGAGGGTGCTCCGCCGCTTCCCGCGCACTGCGCTAGCCGTCGGGATCACGACGGCGCTCGCGATAGCCGGCGTGATAGCTGCGAACGCCCTGGTGGTGATCAGCTCCAGCGGAGACGACACGCGTGACATCGCTCGTCTCCCGCACGCGCAAGCCGCGCTGGTGCTGGGCGCCCAGGTGCAACCGGACGGCCGCATGAGCGCAATGCTCGCCGACCGCGTGCGGCAGGCGGTGGCACTGTGGCACGCGGGCAAGGTGGATCGCGTGCTCGTTTCCGGCGACCATCACACGTGGTCCTACGACGAGCCGGACACGATGCGCGACGCATTGCTGCGGGCGGGAGTTCCCGCGCGCGCGATCTTCACCGACCACGCCGGTTTCGACACCTGGGCGAGCATGGTTCGCGCGCGCAAGGTGTTCGGGGTGAAGAACGTCATCGTGGTCACCCAGGGCTTCCACATGCCGCGCGCCCTCTACCTCGCGCGCGCGGCAGGCTTGAGCGCGCGGGGACTCGATGCCGATCTGCGCGGCTACGGCGCTCAGGGCAAGAAGAGCGACGTGCGCGAGGTACTCGCGCGCGTGAAAGCGGTGGGCGACGCCTCCGTGGGAGGCCACGTCATTCTCGGCCCGCCCGTGCCGATCACTGGCGACGGGCGCGAAAGCTGGGGTCCGCCGCCCCCGCCCGGCACTCCGCCTGCCGGCGCGCCAGAACGCTGAGCTCCCGCAGGAGCTTCCTCAAGCGCCGTGAATCGAGTGCCGAACATCACTAGTCATGGTGTGGAAATCGCGCAATGTCCGCGGACTTCGGCGAGAGAAGAGCGACTCTTGGGCGCGACGGCGCTCACTTCGGTACCACCGTTGGGGTAAAGACGCGCCAGGGTCGTTGACTATTGGGTGGCCGCAGCTAGTCTCGGTCCGGGCGGCGCCTACGGCGTGTGCGTCGGCTCGGACTCGAGGGAGCTAGCGGCAGGATGGCCTCAACAGCAGCGCATCGGCCCCTAGTTGGGTCGTGGTCAGCGTTTCCTGAGCTGTCACGCGATCAGCTCGAGGCAACGATCAGGGAAGGCTCGGCGGACGCCGCCGGCCGGCTGATCTCCGAGTTGCTGAACGCAGTCTGCGTCGTGGCGCTGATCTCCGAGGACCGGCAGCGCTTCGGGATGCTCGCGGTGGAGCACCCGAACAAGCAGGTGGCGAAGGTGATGGCCCGCTCGCTTGCGTCGGCGGATCGCGAGGTGAAGCACTGGCCACTCGTCGCGAGCGTGCTGGCCACCGGCGAGAAGGTGCTGATCCCGGAGATCCGCGAGCGCAAGCAGTTCAACCCCGCCTTTCAGGAGTACCTGAAGCGCACCGGCGGCCACAGCGTGCTCGTGGTGCCGCTCATCGCCCGCGATCACGCGGTGGGCGTGGTCTGCCTGATACGCGAGCGCGGTCAGCCGCCGTTCGACGAGCGGGACGGCCGACTCGCCGAGACGATCGCGGCGGAGGCCGCGCTCAACCTCGACAACGCTCGTCTGTTCGAGGCGCTGCGGCGGCGCGACGAGCTTCAGTCCGCGGTGCTCCAGACACACGCGATGCTCGGCGAGGGCCTGGCGATCATCGATCTGAAAGAGCAGCGGATCGTCTACGCGGATGAGCTTTTCGCCCAGATCTACGGGCACACGGTCGAAGAGCTGATCGCGCTCCCCGACTACTTCGCGATGCTCGCTCCCGGCGAGCGCGAGAAGCTGACGTCGGGCACGCCGCCGGACAACCCGATGATGGCGCAGCGTTACGAGACGACCGTCATCCGCAAGGACAACGGGCGCCGCGTCGAGATCGAGTTCGGCTTCAAGCCGGCGCCCGAGTTCGGGCCCGACCGCGGCCTGCTGCTCGTGCGAGACATCACCGACCGCAAGCGGGTGGAGGAGAGCCTCGGCTTTGGCGCCTTCCTGCTCGATCAAGTGGACGTGGCGGTTATCGCCTGCGACGCCCACGGCCGCGTCACGCGCTGGAACACCGTCGCCGAGCAGCTCTTCGGCTGGGACCGCGCGGACGCGATCAACCGTCCCGTGGCGGAGCTGTGCCGGCCCGCGGAGCCCGACAGCCGCTTGGCCGCCGCGATCGCCTCGGGAGCGAACCACCTGGGCGATCACGAGCTGCTTGCCCGCGACGGCACGCCCGTCTACGTCTCGTGGCGCCAGTCTCCGATCCGGACCGCCGACGGCGAGCCCGACGGCTTCGTGATCGTCACGGGCGACATCAGCGATCGGCGCCGGGCAGAGAACGCGCTGCGCGACAGCCACGAGCGCTTCCGGTCGGTGGTGGTGTCGCTGCAGGAGGGCGTGATCGTGCTGGGCCGCAACGGCCTGGTGTCGTACGCCAACCCCGCGGCCACGCAGATCCTCGGCCTGAGCGAGCTCGAGCTGTACCGGGACGAGCACTGGTGGCGAGTGGTCAAGCCCACGTTCGCCGATGGCACGCCCATCACGAGCGCGAACGGCCCGCGCGCGACGATGGAGCAAATCTACAAACCGATCCGTGGCGTGGTGCTGGACATCACGCGGCCCGACGGCACGATCGCCACGCTGCAGGTGCGACACCAGCCGCTGCGCAACCCCGACACCGCCGAGCTGCTGGGGATGGTCACATCGTTCGACGACATCACCGAGCGCCGGCGCGCCGAGGCCCGACTACGCCACCAGGCCCTGCATGACCCGCTCACGGATCTCCCCAACCGCAGCCAGCTCCTCGAACGGTTGGCGGAGGCGATGGAGGAGACGCCCGAGCGTGAGGGCGCTACGGCGGTGGTGCTGCTCGACCTGCACAACTTCAAGCTCGTGAACGACAGCCTGGGCCACGACGTGGGCGACAGTGTGCTCCTGCAGCTGGTGCCGCGCCTGCGCAAGGCGCTCGAGCCCGGCGAGATGCTCGCGCACCTCGGCGGGGACGAGTTCGGAGTTCTCTGCAAGACGGTGAAGCAGCCGGCGGAAGCGGGCGCGGTGGCCGAGCGGCTGCTGCGCAGCTTCGAGCGGCCGTTCGCGATCCCCGAGGGCGAGCACGTGATCGCGGCGACCGCGGGCGTGGCGGTGGACTGCCCGCCGCGCCGGGACCCCACCTCCCTGTTGCGCGATGCGGACGCGGCGCTGCACCGGGCCAAGCTGCTCGGCCCCGACCGCTACGCGCTCTTCGACGACACCATGCGCGCGGATGTGGTCACGCGCATGGGCGCCGAGCGGGCGCTGCGCCGCGCGCTCGAGGAGGAGCGGTTCGAGCTCGTCTACCAGCCGATCGTCGCGCTCGACACCGGCGCGCCCGTAGGCATCGAGGCGCTCCTGCGCTGGGACGATCCGCATGCGCCGGGCGGTCCCTCGGAGTTCATCCCGATCGCCGAGGAGAGCGGGCTTATCGTGCCGCTCGGCGCCTGGGTGCTCGAACGGGCGTGTCGCCAGCTGGCCGAGTGGGAGGCCGCGCACCCGGGTGCCACCTGGACCGTGGTGAACGTGAACGTGTCGGGCCGCCAGCTGGCCGAGCCGGCGTTCCCGCAGGCGGTGGCGCGCGCGCTGGAGCTCGCGGGACTCGAGCCGAGCCGGCTGGCGATCGAGATCACGGAGACCGCGCTGATGGAGGGCGGCACGTCGGTACAGACCCTCGAGGAGCTGAAGGCGCTCGGCGTGCGGCTCGTGCTCGACGACTTCGGCACCGGCTACTCGTCGCTGAGCTATCTGGCGGAGTTCCCGTTCGACACGCTGAAGATCGACCGCTCGTTCATCACGAGCCTGGCCGGGGAGGCCGCCACGTTCCCGATCGTCGAGGCGGTTGCGGGGATGGCGCAGGCGCTCGGGTTGACCACGGTGGCCGAGGGCGTGGAGGTGGAGCAGCAGCTCACCGTGCTGCGCGAGCTCGACTGCGACGCCGTGCAGGGCTTCCTGTTCGCCGAGCCGATGCCGCCCGAGGTGGCCGAGGCCTGGTGCGCCGAGCACGCCGCCGCACGGGCCAGCGACGAGCTTCCCGGCAACGAGCTGGTGACCCTGCGCGAGGCCGCCGAGGCGCTTGGGGTGTCGCGCAGGACGATCCGCCGCTGGGCGGACACCGGCAAGATCCGCGCCGTCCGCACCCCCGGTGGTCACCGGCGGCTGCCCCTGGCGGACGTTCGCCGCCTCAGCGGGGCCGGATCGAACGGCGCGTCTGCGGCGATCAAGCGGGTGCCATTGCCGGACGGGCCGAACGAGGCGCTGGCGCGTCTCTTGCAGCATGACTGGGTGGGGCTGGCGGAGACCGCGAGCCGGGCGATCTACCCGCAGCGCTCGCCAGGCTGGTTCGCCTCCGACCGCAGCCAGGACGCGCTCGCGGAGGCGGTTGGCGCCGTGGCGCACGCCGCGGCGACCGGGAACTACGAGAACGCGCTCGACTCCTGGGACGCGCTCATGCGACGAGCCCGGCTTGGCGGCGCCTCACTGCTCGAGAAGCAGCTCTTCGTCGAGGCGTTCTCGGAGGCCGCCAGCCGCGCGCTTGCCGCGCAAGGTCAGTCGCGCGACACGATCGTCTCCACGCGCAGGCTGTTTGCCAGCCTGCGCCAGCGGCAGCTCGGGCAACGCTGATTTCGCCTGGCTAGAGCCATTTCGGGGCGGTTCACGGCCGTTCCTCAATGTGCCGTGTGAGAAGCCTGGGAAAGCCGAAAGCTACCGCCCTCGCCGCAAAGTTCTCAACCGGTCAAGCACGGGCCTCGTGCGTCCCGATACAGGCTGCGTCAGGCAGCCGTCCCGAAGGAGCCCGGAGCCGATGAAGCTGAACGGAAAGCAGCAGCGAATCTCCCCTGAAGATGCCCTCGCCTTGTGGCGCGAGTACCGCAGGTCGGGCGATCAGCGCTTGCGGGATCGTCTGATCATGACTTACGCGCCGCTGGTGAAGTACATCGTCTACAAGAAGATTCGCGAGCTGCCGGCCAGGTGCGAGGTGGAGGACTTCATCTCCTGCGGGCTCGAGGCGTTGATCAACTCGATCGATCGCTACGACCCCGAGAAGGGCGCCACGCTGGAGCAGTTCGCCTGGACCCGCATCCACGGGGCCGTTTTGGATGAGCTGCGCCGCCAGGACTGGGCGCCCAGGTCGTTGCGGCGTT
>JBKPDA010000287.1:0-8940 GCA_046727635.1 Actinomycetota bacterium
CTCCTGGTCTGCCAGCTGCTCTATGGCGCGCCGTGCCGCGGAGACGGCCCCCGGCCCGCCAGTCAGCTCAATTGTCGTCAAGAAACCCCTGCCTGCCGTTGAGTTTGTCTTACCCAGGCGTGGGAGAGCAAGAAACCTCCCAACCGCCCGAGGCGCCGGTGCTGGCGTTAGCGAGTACGGAGGTGCGGAGGTACGGAGGTACGGAGGTACGGAGGTACGGAGATTGTCGTGTCCGCACTTCCGTACTTCCGTACTTCCGTACTCCGTACTTCCGTTCTCGGCACTCCCATTCCGGGTACTAGCCCTTCAGGACAACGGGAGAGGAGCTTTTCTTGGCCGAGATCGCCTTGAACGACGTCACGAAGCGCTACCCGGACGGCTTCGAGGCCGTGAAGCACATGGACCTCGACATCGCCGACGGGGAGTTCATGATCCTGGTGGGGCCGTCGGGCTGCGGCAAGTCCACGGCGCTCCGGATGATCGCGGGGCTCGAGGAGATCACGGAGGGCGAGCTCGTGGTCGGCGGCGAGGTGGTGAACGATCTGCCGCCGCGCGATCGCGACGTGGCGATGGTTTTCCAGAACTACGCGCTCTACCCGCATATGAGCGTGCGCGAGAACATGGGCTTCGCGCTGAAGCTCGCGAAGGTCGACCACGACGAGATCGAAAAGCGCGTGCGCGAGGCGGCCGACATCCTCGACCTCAGCGAGCACCTCGACCGCAAGCCGGCAAACCTGTCCGGCGGCCAGCGCCAGCGTGTGGCAATGGGTCGCGCGATCGTGCGCGACCCGGCCGTGTTCCTAATGGACGAGCCGCTGTCGAACCTCGACGCGAAGCTGCGCGTGCAGATGCGCACGGAGGTGGCGCGTATCCAGCAGCGCCTCGGCACCACGACCGTCTACGTGACGCACGACCAGACCGAAGCCATGACGCTCGGCGATCGCGTGGCGGTCATGCGCGCCGGCGTGATCCAGCAGGTGGACCGCCCCGACGTGCTCTACGAGCGGCCGGCAAACCTGTTCGTGGCCGGCTTCATCGGGTCGCCCGCGATGAACTTCATGCCGGCGCACATCCGGAGCGGCCGGCTCGTGCTGCCGATGCTGGAGACCGCCTTGCCCGATCAGCTGCGCGACGTGTCGCCCGACACCCACCTCGTGGTGGGCATTCGGCCGGAGCACATGGAGGATGCGAGCCTCGTGAGCGAGGCCGAGCGCGCGCGTGGCGCCACGTTCCGGACCAAGATCGACGTGCTCGAGTCGGTCGGCGCCGACCTCTTCGCGCACTTCACGATCGAGACCGAAGGCGTGGACTCCGAGGAGCTGCAGGAGATCGCGCAGGACGCCGGCGGCGACGTGCCGCAGCGGGCCGGCCAAGAGCAGGCGGTGGCTCGCCTCTCGTCGGAGAGCCGCGTGCGGCGCGGCCAGGAGGCCGAGCTCTGGCTCGACAGCTCGAAGTTGCACTTCTTCGACGGAGCAACCGGGCGCTCGCTCAGCGCGCGCGAGCTCGCAATGGCGGGATAACCCAATTTGCGGGATTGACCCGGGTCTCCGGCCGGAGTTAGGGTCGGTCTGGCGTACCTGCGAGAGGGAGGAGACCCACCATGTACGCGAACGTGCGTCGCTATCGCTGCGACCCCGGTCAGGTGGACGAGCTCATGCACCTGATCGACACCGACTTCGCAGAGCGGATCAGCGGGGAGGCGGGCTTCTGCGACTACCAGGCGTGCGACTGCGGTGATGGCATGCTCATGACGATCTCGATCTTCGAGGACGAGGGCGGCGCCGAGCGGTCCACCGAGCTGGCGTCCGACTTCATCAGGGAGCGCCTGTCGGACTTCCAGATCGAGCGCCTGGACGTGACGATGGGGGAGGTGCAGGTCAGCCGGGCGGCTCAGCAGATGCTCGAGCCGGCCCACCACTGACCCGTTAGCCGAAGAGGGGCGCTGGGCGTCCGTCCCAGCGCTCCTCGAGCGCCCAGCGGGCGCCGATCGTCCACGCCTGCACGTAGTTCGAGATCGGGATCGGCCGCGGGCCCTCCGGCCCCACCGCATAGAGCTCCGGCGCGTGGCCCAGCCGCTCGATGGCGTCGAGCACGCCGCCGCGCACGGTCTCGGCCTCGGTCTCGCGGCCCGCGGCGAGCAGGCCGCCCCATCCAATCCACGAGTCGAACGGCCATACCGAGCCGCGGTGGTAGGAGTCGGCGGCGAACGCGGGCGAGAGCTCGGACAACGTGCGCAGCCCGAAGCGGGTGAGGATGTCCGGTGCGCTCAGCCGGTCGGCGAGGCGCGTCGTGACGCCCTCCGGGAGCGCGCCCGCCCACAGCAGCCAGCCGAGCTGTGAGCCGGCTCCCTCCACGGGGTGGCCGCCGGCCTCGATCGCCATCGTCTCCGGTCCGAAGGCGGCGGCCACGCGGTCGGCGAGCGCGGCCTCCATTGCGTCGTAGCGCTCATCGCCCGAGAGCTGTCGCAGAGCCCGCAGCGCCACCAGCGCCACCGCCTGGCTGTCCGCGTCGGCGAGGGGCGGCTCGGGCACGCTGCCGTCCGGCCGCAGGATGCCGGCCGCGTGCTGGTTCAGCGGGTTGATCGTGTCGCGCCAGCCCTGCTGGACCAGACCGCCGGGGAACTTCCGCGGACCGTGCGTGACGAGACCGCCGCCGCGACCGAGCGCGCGCTCCAGCCAGTCGCCGGCCGCTCGCCAGGAGGACTCGAGCTCCGACGCGAAGCCGGGGTCGTTCAGGGCCGCCGTCACCACGAGGAACCACGACGTGGAGTCGGCGCTGCCGTAATAGCGCAGCTCGCCGTCGCGCACCGGCCAGCCCAGGTACTCGAAGCGCTGGGGCGCCTGCGGCCGGTACTCGTGGACGATCTTGCCCGGCTCCTCGTCGGTCTCGGGATCGTCCTCCTTGCCCTGCAGCTCGGCATGCGCGCGCAGCGTGGCGCGGGCGATGTCCGGGCGCACGGGCAACAGCTGCAGCGCCGTGATCAGCGAGTCGCGGCCGAACAGCGCGTGGAAGCGCCCCGGGTCCTCGGGAGCCATCGACGGCGCGCTGGCGTAAGTGAAGCCCTCGGGAGCGAGGACCTCATCGAGACCGTCCGGCGGCTCTATCCCTTCACCGCCCCCGCGGTCAGACCGGCCACGATGCGCTTCTGCAAGATGAGCACGAGCAAGATGATCGGCACTGTGATGACCACCGTCGCGGCGCTGATCGTACCCAGCGGCACCTCGAACTGGCGGCTGCCAGTGAAGAAGGCGATCGCTGCTGACACCGGCCGCCGGTCGGGCGTGCTGGTGAGCGTGATCGAGAACAGGAACTCGTTCCAGGCGTAGATGAACGCCAGCAGTCCCGCGGTGACGAGACCCGGCGCGGCGAGCGGCACCACGACCTTGCGGAAGGCCTGGAAGTGCGTTGCGCCGTCCACCAAGGCGGCCTCCTCGAGGTCCTTCGGGATCTCCTTGAAGAAGGACACGAGGATGTAGATCGTGAGTGGCATCGTGAACGTCAGGAACGGCAGGATCAGGCCCTGGTAGGTGTTGTAGAAGCCGGTGTCGGTCCAGAGCTTGAACACCGGCGCCGCGATCGCGATCGGCGGGAAGGTGGAGATCGAGAGGACGATCGCGAGGATCACGTACTTGCCCCTGAAGCGCAGCCGCGCGAGCGCGTAGGCGGCGAACGAGCCGAACAGGAGCGCGAGCGCGGTCGAGAGGCCGGCGACGATCACGCTGTTACGGAGCGCCATGGTGAAGTCGCTGTTCTTGAAGATCGACTGGAAGTTGTCCAGCGATGGATGCTTCGGGAAGAGCGAGGCGCTGGACAGCTGGGACCCCGTCTTCAGCGACGTGTTCACGAGCCAGTAGAAGGGGAACAGGCAGAAGACCATCGTGAGGATCACGCCCACCCAGATCAGCGCCTTGGCTGCCGGTGGGCGCTGCTTGCCAGCGCGCTCGGCCAGGAGGCCGCGCTTACGTGGCTTGGCCCGCGCCGGCGTGGTCCCCTTCCTCGGTAGTGCCTCGGTGGCCATCTATTCCTCCGCGAGCGTCCGGATGTTCCCGCCCACGAACCGGATGTACATCAGCGACACCGCCATCACGATGATGAACATGAGCACCGATAAGGCGGAACCTGGCCCGATCAGCCGGTCCTGGGTGAGCTGGTTGTAGGCGTAGAGCGACAGCGTGGTTGTGCCGTTCGCGCCGTTGGTGAGCACGTACGGCAGGTCGAAGATCCGCAGCGCGTCGAGCGTGCGGAAGATCAGCGCCACGAGGATCGCCGGCTTGAGCAGCGGCAGCGTGATCTTCGTCAGCCGCTGCCATGCGGTGGCGCCGTCCACGCGAGCGGCGTCGTACACATCCTCGGGAATCACCTGCAGGCCGGCGAGTAACAGCAGTGCCATGAAGGGCGCCGTCTTCCAGACATCCGCGAAGACCATCACCGCGAACGCATAGCCCTTCTGGCCCAGCCAGACCGTGTGCCCGCCCGGCAGGCCGAGCGTGGACAGCAGCTGGTTGGCGAAGCCCAGGTCGGGCTCGAAGATCGAGCGCCAGAGGATCGCCGTGCCCACCGTGAGCACCGCCCACGGCACGAGCACCGTGGCCCGGAGCACGGACCGCCCCCGGAACGACTCGTGCATGGCCATCGCCATCGCCAGGCCCAGCACGAGCTCGAGCGCGACCGAGATCGCCGTGAAGAGGAACGTGACCTTTACGGCGCTCCAGAAGTCGGCCGACTTGAACGCGGCCGTGTAGTTGTCGAATCCGACGAAGCGGGACAGCCCCGGCACGCGGACGCTGTACTGGTTCAGCGAGAGCCAGATCGCGTAGCCGATCGGGTACGCCGCCACCAACGCGATCACGATCAGCGACGGCGAGACCATCAGCGCGGCGAGGCGGCGCTCGGAGAGCCCAGAGCGCCGCCTGTGCCGTGCCGGCCGACCGATCGTCTCGGCAGCTGTGGCCATCTCCCCGGTTCCCCAGCTGCCTAGAACGTCTTCAGTGCCGAGTTGATCTGACTCTGCATCTGGCTCACGGCCGAAGCGGGGGATGTGCTCCCCTGCAGCGCCGAGTAGACGTTCTTGTAAATCGCCTCCGAGATCTGCTGATAGACCGGTGACACCGGCCGTGCCTTCGCCTGCTGCACCGCCGTGAGCAGCTTGCCCGCGAACGGCAATGCCGACGTCACGGACGGAGCCGAGTAGGCCGCGGTCAGCACCGGCGGCAGGGCCGCCTTCGCCGCGAAGATCTCCTGCGGCTTCTCACCGGTGATGTAGTTGGCGAACTCGAGCGCGGCGTCCGGGTTCTTCGAATAGGCGTTGATGCCGAGGTTGTAACCGCCGATCACGCCCGAGCCCGGGTTGCCATTCAGACCCGGCAGCGGGGCCACGGCGAACTTGTTGCCGATGCTCGTCTTCTTGTCGAGCGCGTACGCGTACGGCCAGTTGCGCATGAACGTGTACTTGCCGGACTCGAACGCCCGCCGTGCCTCTTCCTCCTTGTAGGTGAGCACGGCCTTCGGCGCGGCACCGTTCTTGATGCCGTTGGCCATCAGCGTCAGCGCCTGGGTGGCCTGCGGCGAGTTGATCGCGGCGGACTTGCCGTCGGCCGACAGCACCTTGCCGCCCGCGGCGTACAGGAGCTCGAGGTAGTCCACTGTCAGGCCCTCGTACTGCTGGCCCTGGTAGACGATGCCGTTCTTGGTCTTCGCCTGCTGGTAGACCTGGTTCCAGTCGCTCGGCGGGTTCGACACCTGGTCGGTGCGGTAGTAGAGGAAGCCGGCGTTCGTGTTGAACGGCAGCGCCCAGTACTTGCCCTGGTAGTGCGCCGTCTCGAGCGTGCTCGGGATGAACGCGCCCTTGCGCTGGTCGACTACGCTGCTCATGTCCTTCAGCCAGCCTTGTGACGCGAACTCCGCGGTCCACACCACGTCGAGGCCCAGCACGTCGCATTCGGTCGACTTAGCGCGCTCGCGCTGCGT
Organism: Actinomycetota bacterium; assembly: GCA_046727635.1. Lineage (GTDB taxonomy): Bacteria > Actinomycetota > Thermoleophilia > Solirubrobacterales > Thermoleophilaceae > JAICJR01. The sequence continues at coordinate 5,968 of JBKPDA010000287.1, forward strand.
CAGCTGATTCAGCTGCTGAGTCGCGTCCTCGGGAAGCTCGATCAGCCTCGCCTGGACGTTCGGGTTGGCCTGGTTGTGCATGCTCACGACCTGCTTGAACGCGCCGGTCGTGTCCTTACCGATGCACCACGTGACTGTGCCCTTGGCGTTCTGAGCGGCGCTCGGGTTCACGCTGCCGCCGCTCGTGCTTCCGCCTCCGCCGCCTCCGCAGGCGGCTACGCCGATCGCGGCCGCGCAGGTCAGGGCCGCGATTACTCCGGCTCTCCTCATGGTCATCTCCTCCCTGGGTTTCCTCCACCGCGGTGCGTACCCAAGGTGGCGGGAACTGAATCGTCAGATTTGCTGTTACGGGGGTTCTGAGGCAGCCTCTAAGCTGCCGCCATGCTCGACGCGCTTGTGATCGGAGCAGGGCATAACGGCCTCGTGGCGGCCGCTTACCTCGCGCGGGTGGGGCTCACGGTTGAGGTACACGAGCGCCGCGACATCGTCGGCGGCGCGTGCGTCACCGAGGAGCTGTGGCCCGGCGTACGTGCGTCGCCCGGCGCGTACACGCTGTCTCTCCTGCGGCCGGAGATCATGCAGGACCTCCAGCTGGGGATGCACGGGCTCGAGGTGAGCGTGCACGAGCCGTACCTGTTCGCGCCGTTCCCGGACGGGCGGCACGTGGTCACGTGGTCGGACCGGAAGCGCACCTGGGAGCAGCTCGAGCGCGACTGGTCGCGCCCGGACGCGGACGGCTACGCCGAGTGGGCCACGCGCTGGGAGGAGGCCGCCCAGCGGGCGCGTCCGCTGGTGCTAGAGCCGCCGGACCGGGCGCGCTGGCTGGAGGCGTGCGGGCCGGGGATCCTCGACGGCCCGATCTCCGACGAGCTGGCGGGCATCCCATCGGAGCAGGTGCGCGTGCCGTTCGCGCTGCAGGGGCTGATCGGCACACTGGCCGGCCCGGACGATCCCGGCACCGCCTTCGTCGGCTTCTACCACGAGCTGGGCCTGGCCGCCGGCGTGCCAGGCGCTTGGGGCTACGCGCGCGGCGGGATGGGCGCCGTCACCGCGGCGCTGCGAGCGGCGGCAGAGGCTGCGGGCGTCGTGGTGCGCACCGAGTCGTCCGTTGAGCGCGTGCTGGTGCGCAACGGACGCGCGGCAGGCGTGGTGCTCGACGGCGGCGCTGAGGTAGAGGCGGACGTGGTCCTGTCAAACGCTGATCCCCTGCGCACCGCGGCGCTGGCCGGCCTGCAGGCGCCGGATGGTTGGCGCCAGGCCGGGCCCGTGGTGAAGGTGATGCTGCTGCTCGATGTGCTGCCGGACTTCCCGTCATTCCCGGGCGCGCAGGCCTGGCAGGGCGCGATCGACATCGGCTACACGCTTGGCGATCTCGCCGCCGCGGCTGAGGACGCCCGCGCCGGCCGGCCCGCGGCCGCGCCGTGGATCGAGGCCGCCTGCCAGACGGCGAGCGACGACAGCCTGGCTCCGCCGGATCGCCACGTGGTGTCGATGTTCTGCCAGTGCTTCCCCACCGACGTGGACCAGGACGCCGCGGCCGACTCGGCCATCGCGCGCTTCGCCGAGGCGTGTCCGTCCCTTCCCGACCGGATCGTGGACCGGCTCGTGCTCGGCCCGAAGCAGCTCGAGCAGCGCTTCGGCATCACCGGCGGGCACATCTTCCACGGCGAGATGCTGCCCGGCCAGCTGCTCGAGGAGCGGCACGGGCCGCGACGCTTCGGCGGGATCGAGGGCCTCTACCTGGCCGGGTCGGGCGCCCACCCGGGCGGCGCGGTCACCGGTGCTCCCGGCTACCTGGCCGCCCGGGCCGCGCTTCAGGACCTGAAGTTCGCGCCCCCGGCCAGCGCCGTCTGAGCCGAGGCGCGCCAGCCGGCCAGGACCGCCGCCGCCCGCGGCACGACCGCGAGCGAGAGCAGCGCGCCCGCCAGGGCGGCGATGCCGGCCACCGCGAATGCGTGGCTGATTCCACTGGCAGCCACCGCGTGTGACTCGGCGGGACCGTTCGCCTGGAAGATCGCCACCGCGACAGCCACGCCCACCACGCTGCCCACTTGGCGCGCGGTGCTGAGCGTGCCCGAGGCCTTGCCGATGTCGGCCGCGGGCACCGATCCCATCGTCAGGGCCGCGATGTTGGGCAGCACCAGCCCGATGCCCACGCCGATCGCCACGAGGGCGGGCGCGAGCGCCAGCGGAGTGGTCGAGGGGCTGATTTCCAGGGCAAGCTCGATCGCGCCGAGGCCGAGCAGCCCCATGCCGATCGCGGCGGGGATCGCTGGGTTCGTCCGCTGTCCGATCCGCCCGGAGATGGGGGAGACGAGCAGCGGCATGATCGTCCAGGGGAGGGTCCAGACGCCGCTCATCACCGGCCCTTCCCCGCGAATCTCGGCGAGGAATTGGATCGCCATTAGGAAGGCGCCGAACATCGCGAAGTGCAGCAGGAAGCCGGTGGCGTTCGAGACCGTGAAGCGGGCGCTCTTGAAGAAGCGCAGGGGCAGCATCGGGTGCTCGCGCTTCGCCTCCCAGGCCACGAAGCCGATCAGCAGGGCGATGCCGGCGGCGTAGGCGCCGAGCGTCGAGCCGGCCAGCCAGCCCTCGGCGTTCCCGCGCACCGTTGCCCAGACCACGCCCATGAGTCCACCGCTGGCCAGCACGAGGCCGCCGAGGTCGATCGGCTCGTGCCGCCCGTAGCTCTCGCCCAGCAGGCGCGGGCTGAGTAGCGCGACGGCGATTCCCACCGGCACGTTGATCCAGAAGATCCAGTGCCACGACAGTGCGCTCGTCAGCGCGCCGCCCACGATCGGGCCGGCGGCCACGCCGAGGCCGGCGATCGAAGACCAGATGCCCAAGGCGGCGCCGCGGCGCTCGGCTGGGAAGGCGCTCGTCAGGAGCGTGAGCGTCAGCGGCATGAGGATGGCGCTGCCGGCGCCCTGTACTGCGCGGGCGGCTACGAGCTCGCCGACGCTCGAGGACAGC
>JBKPDA010000288.1:0-14321 GCA_046727635.1 Actinomycetota bacterium
AACGACCTCGATGCCCGCCGCCCGCAGCTCGTCCGCGACCGACAGCCCCTCGTCGTCCGCGGCGACGACCACCGCCTTCTTGCCAGGCGCAAGGCGGAACTGATGCAGCAGCCGCCGCGCTCCCTCGGCCAGCATCACGCCCGGCAGGTCGTTACCGGCGAACACCAGCGGCTGCTCGATCCGCCCGGTGGCCAGCACCACTTCGCTCGCGCGGATGCGGTGCATTACGTCGCCGTGGTAGACCGGCACCAGGCTGCCCTCGTACAGCCCGCCGGCGAACGCGGGCTGGAGGATCTCCACACCGGCGGCGCGAGCGGCGTCCGCCAGAGAGCGTGCCTGCGCCGCGGACTCCGGGCCGCCATGCGCCAGACGGCCGCCGAGCACCAGGCCCTCCTCGACGAGCAGCGTGTCGCGACCCGCGCGAGCGGCCTCCGCGGCCGCCTCGAGACCGGAGCGTCCGCCGCCGATCACGAGCACGTCGACGTGGCGATGCACCTTGTCGAAGCGGCGGGTGCGGCGGTCGCTGTCCTTTATGCGACCGAGCCCGGCGGCGCTCCGCAGCACCTTCTCGTACAGGGGCCACAGCCGCCGCGGGCGGATGAACGTCTTGTAGTAGAAGCCCACCTGCATGAAGCGACCGCCGAAGCGGTCGCCGAGCGACAGCGCGTCGACCTCCAGAGAGGGCCAGGCGTTGATGTGCTCCACGGTCATGCCGTCGCGCACGGGCGTCGTGCACGCGCGCACCGCCGGCTCGCCCTCCACCTGCACCAGGCAGTTCGGGCAGCGCCCCGAGCAGCACAAGAGCCCGCGGGGCCGGTGGTACTTGAACGAGCGCGAGAACACGCGCCGGCCGGCGGCGAACAGCGCCGAGGCGATCGTGTCGCCCTCCTGCGCCTGGACCTCCCTGCCGTCGAAGCTGAACGAGATCGTGCGCGAGCGGTCGATCAGCTCGCCCTCGGCCTCGGGCAGACGCGTCACGCGCCGGTCTCCACAGAGGTCAGCTCGCCGGGCCGCCCGACGCGCAGCACCTCGTTGGTGCGCGTGTCGCGCTCGGCCTGGAACCACTCGCGACAGCCGAGCGTGTGGTGCCACCACTCCACCTGCGGTCCGGCAACGTTGCGCCGCACGTACAGGGCGCGGCCCAGCTCGCGCGGATCGGCGTCGGGAGCCGGCCGGGTGGTGAGCTCGCCGCCCGCGCTGTACTCGTCAACCGGTCGCGGCCCGCACGTGGGGCATTGCAGCAAGAACGACATCTCGGGCCCCCTAGATGATTGATCCCACGGCCGCGTGTGGTCGGGGGCGCGTCCAGATCAAGCTGATCAAGGACGCAGGGTCGAAGGCTTGCTCATGGCAAGCCGAGACCCGAGGACGCCGAGCAGCGCAGATATGGCGCGTCACCCGGACGTGCGTGGTCGTGGGATCAATCATCCGTTCACCGAGAAGCTCGAGTTCGGGTTCACCTCGCGCAGCCGCGAGTAGAAGCCGCTGTCCAGCTCGAGCCCGGTGTAGACGCAGCGCACCTTCAGCGGGTCGTTGTCCTGGTCGTGGCCGTGCTCCACGCGATCGATCAGCTCGCCCATCAGGTGGCCGACCACGGGCGCGTTCTTGAACTGATTGCCGCTCGTGCCGATCGCCATGTAGAAGCCGTCCATGTCGGAGCGATCGTAAATGGGAATCCAATCGTCGGACACGTCGTAGAGGTCCACAATTCCCTTGCGCTCTGTGGGGATTCGCAACGACGGCATGCGGCGGGCGAGGCGGTAAACCTGGGCCTCCCACTGCTTCTCGGTGACGCCGCGGTCGTACTCGTCCGGGTTGTCCACCCACACGCGCGGGTCGCAGTCGGGGTCCTCCGACCCGATCAGGATGTTGTTGCCGGTCTCGGGGCGGAAGTAGATGCCGGTGTCGCCGTCCGAGGTGTGGAAGCCGTCGCGCTCGAAGTCGAAGTCGGGCGGCGCGGGCACGTGGTGGACCTCGTGGCGCAGCGCGCGCGTCTTTACCTTCATGCCGTCCTCGACGCCTGCCATGCGGTTGATGAGGAACGAGTGCGGTCCCGCGACGTTCACCACGATCGGCGCGTCGATCTCCTGCCCGTGGGTAAGGGTGACGCCCTGCACGCGGCCGTTGGCGCGCCGGATCTCACCTACCTCCGCGCGGAAGAGGAACTCGCCGCCCTTTGACTCGGCCGCGCGCTGGAGGTTGTGGGTGGAGAGCTGCGGGTCGCTCACGTAGCCCGAGCCGGGCGTGAAGATCGCGCCGTCCAGCTCCGCCTCGGGCTCGTCCCAGAAGTGCGGATCGTCGGGGCGCTTGGGCGGCCAGAACGCGTCGGTGCTGTACACCGGGATCTTCTCCACCAGCGTCTTGTTGTCCCACTCCTCGAACTCCACGCCGAGGTCGCGGTAGTGCTTCAACACCTTCTCGTGGTGGCCGGTGGCGCTCTTCAGGAGCACGGTGCCGCAGTTCATGTACTTAGCGCTGCCGAGGTCGTCGGTCACGCCCAGGTAGTTCTCCCAGTCCTTCCAGTAGAAGAAGCCCTCGTAGGCCATCGCCACCCCCTGCTGGGAGGAGTAGTGGGCGCGCACGATCGCGCACGAGTTGCTCGTCGGGCCGTAGCCGGAGGCGGGCAGCTTGTCGATGTTCAGCGTCTTGTAGCCGCGCTTGGTGAGTTCGAACGCGACGGCGGCACCGATCACGCCGGCACCGATGATGATGGCGTCCGCACGCTTGGCCATGCGAGAGAAGCGTAATATATCAGTCATAGATCACGGATCACAGATCACAGATCACAGGTATGACTTCGTGATCGTCGGCGGTGGGTCCGCCGGCTGCGCCTTGGCCAATCGCCTCTCCGCCGACCCGTCCACACGGGTGCTCGTGCTCGAAGCCGGGCGGGCCGACTGGAAGCTCGACTTCGCGATCCACATGCCCGCCGCGCTGCCGATCCCGCTCGGCAACCGCTTCTACGACTGGCGCTACGAGTCGGAGCCCGAGCCGAACATGAACGGGCGCCGCATCTATCACGCGCGCGGGAAGGTGCTCGGCGGGTCGAGCTCGATCAACGGGATGATCTTCCAGCGCGGCAACCCGCTCGACTACGAGAAGTGGGGGCGCGACCCGGGGATGGAGACCTGGGACTACGCGCACTGCCTGCCGTACTTCAAGCGGATGGAGACGTGCCTGGCGGGCGCGGACGAGTGGCGCGGGGGAGAGGGACCGCTCGTGCTCGAGCGCGGGCCCGCCACCAGCCCGCTGTTCCAGGCGTTCTTCCATGCCGTGCAGCAAGCGGGCTTCGAGCTGACGAGCGACGTGAACGGCTACCGCCAGGAGGGGTTCGCGGCGTTCGACCGCAACATCCACCGCGGCCGCCGGCTCAGTGCTGCGCGTGCGTACCTGCATCCGGTGATGGACCGGCCGAATCTGGAGGTGCGCACGCGGCAGCTGGTCGCGCGCGTGGTGTTCGACGGCACCCGGGCCGTCGGCGTGAAGACCGTCCGCGGGGAGACCATTCACGCCGGCGAGGTGATCCTCTGCGGCGGCGCTATCAACTCGCCTCAGCTGCTCCAGCTCTCGGGCGTGGGGAACGCGAACGAGTTGCGCGCGGTGGGCGTCGAGCCGGTGCACGACCTGCCGGGCGTCGGCGAGAACCTGCAGGACCACCTCGAGGTGTACGTGCAGCACGCCTGCACCCAGCCGGTGTCGATGCAGCCGGCGCTGAAGTGGCGCAACCGGCCGCTCATAGGCGCGCGCTGGTTGTTCATGCGCTCGGGCCCCTGCGCCACCAACCACTTCGAGGCGGGCGGGTTCGCACGCTCGAACGACGAGGTGGAGTACCCGAACCTGATGTTCCACTTCCTGCCGGTGGCGATCCGGTACGACGGCTCGTCGCCCGCCGGCGGTCACGGCTATCAGGTGCACATCGGGCCGATGAACTCGGACGTGCGCGGCTCGCTGAAGGTCCGCTCGAGCGATCCGCGCGAGCACCCGGCGCTGCGCTTCAACTACCTCTCGACCGAGCAGGACCAGCGCGAGTGGGTCGAGGCGATCCACTGCGCCCGCCGCATCCTCGGCCAGCCCGCGTTCGCGCCCTTCGAGGGCGGGGAGCTCTCACCCGGCGACGAGGTGCAGACCGACGAGCAGATCCTCGCCTGGGTGCGCCACGACGCGGAGACCGCCTTGCACCCGTCCTGCACCTGCAAGATGGGCACGGATGAGATGTCGGTCACCGACCCGACGACCATGCGGGTACATGGCCTCGACGGGCTGAGAGTGGTGGATGCCTCAGTGATGCCCTACGTAACGAACGGGAACATCTACGCGCCCACGATGATGATCGCGGAGAAAGCCGCGGGGCTGATACTCGGCGAGACGCCGTTGGTGGCGCGCGACGTGCCGTTTTATCGGCACGAGGTCACAGGTCACAGATCACAGGTCACAGGAACGGCCTCGGATCGAAGCCTGTGACCTGTCACCCGTGACCTGTGACCTGGCGCGCGGAGACCACCCGCGCCTAGAGTTACACTCATATATCAGTCGTTTCCCAAGGCCCATGACGTCGAGAGTGACCACTCCTCCGCCTTCGGGCGAGCTGCTCGCTGACCGCGCCTACGCCGAGCTGCGGGACCGCATCGTCACGCTCGCCATACCGCCGGGGGCGCCGATCAACGAGGACTCGCTCGGCCGCGAGCTGCAGATGGGCCGCACCCCGGTGCGCGAGGCGATCAAGCGGCTGGCGCTCGAGAACCTGGTGGCGGTGTTCCCGCGGCGCGGCACCTTCGCGTCGGAGATCAACATCACCGATCTCGCGCACATCTCCGACGTTCGCGTGCAGCTGGAGGGCCATGCCGCGTACCGCGCAGCGCAGCGGCTCACGCCGGTACAGCGGGAGCAGCTCGAAGCGCTGATAGCCGAGATCGACCTGCGCGAGGGAAGCGGCGACCCGGCCGAGCTGATGCGGCTCGACGGCCAGGTGCATCGCTTCATCTACAGCTGCGCCGGCAACGCCTACCTGCGGGACACCCTCGAGCGCTACCTGAACCTCTCGATGCGGATCTGGTACCTCGTGCTCGACCGCCTGCCGCACCTCTTCGATCGCGTGCACGAGCACCGCGAGCTGCTCCAGGCGATCCGCGACGGTGACGCCGAACGCGCTCGCGCTATAGCTTCAGAGCACGTGGCCACCTTCGAGGGCGAGATCAGAGGAGTTCTTTGACCGGCACCCCGTCGGGGCCGCCGGCCAGCGCGCGTCTCCTCCTCTCCTGTGCCGACAGGCCCGGCATCGTGGCCGCCGTGTCGAGCTTCCTCGGGCGCCAGGGAGCGAACATCTTCCAGTCGGACCAGTACTCCACCGATCCCGAGGGCGGCGCCTTCTTCATGCGGATCGAGTTCCACCTCGAGGGGATCGACGACAACAGGGACGCGTTCGAGGCCGGCTTCGCCGAGGTGGCGGGCAACCTCGGCATGGAGTGGCGGATCAGCTACACGGCGAGGCGCAAGCGGATCGCGATCATGGTGTCCCGCTACGACCACTGCCTGCTCGACCTGCTCTGGCGCTGGCGCCGCGGCGAGCTGGACTGCGACGTAGGACTGGTGGTGTCGAACCACGCCGACCTCGATCGCGACGTCTCCCGCTTCGACGTGCCCTACGTGCACGTGCCGGTGGACAAGGACAACAAGCCGGCCGCCGAGGCTCGGCTCCTCGGACTGTTCAGCCAGCGCTTCGACCTGATCGTGCTGGCGCGCTACATGCAGATCCTGAGCGGCGACTTCCTGAAGTCGGTGAACACGCCGGTGATCAACATCCATCACTCGTTCCTGCCGGCGTTCGCGGGCGCGGATCCATACGCGCGGGCGCGCGAGCGCGGCGTCAAGCTCATCGGCGCCACGGCGCACTACGTCACCGAGGAGCTCGACGCCGGCCCGATCATCGAGCAGGACGTGAGCCGCGTTACCCACCGGGACAGCGTGGAGACGCTCGTGGGCATCGGCCGCGACGTGGAGCGAACGGTGCTCGCGCGCGCGGTCAAGGCGCACCTGGAGGACCGGGTGCTCGTCTACGAGAACCGCACGGTCGTCTTCTAGCTAACTGCGCACCACTTGCTGGTGGATGGCGCGCGTGAGCTCGTCGATCTCGCGAGCGAGCTTCGCCACCTGCTCGGTCAGGTCCGTGTTCTGCTGGAGCAGCTCCATCTCGTTCGCCGAGAGCTGATCGCGATGCATTGCCGAGACCTTGGACTGGGTCTTGTCGCGGTCCGCCTGGCGGGTCTGGGCCAGCAGGATCAGGGGGGCGGCATAGGCGGCCTGCGTGGAGAAGGCGAGGTTGAGCAGGATGAACGGGTACGGGTCCCAGCGCAGGCTGACCGCGGCTGCGTTGACGATGATCCAGATCACGACCACCACGGTCTGGCCGACGATGTACTGCGGCGTGCCGAAGAAGCGGGCGATCCTCTCGGCGATCGCGCCGAAGGGGTCGGTGCCGAACGGACTGTGCAGCTCGGCGAGCTCTGCTTTGTGCTGGGCGAGATGGTCGGTGCTCGTCGCCTGCTCCATGCCGGTCCTACGTTCGACGGACCGGCCTTGTGGCCTGCCGCGGGGGAGTTAGGATCGGCTTATGGCCGGCGACCCCGAGCCTAATGGCCCACCGCTCGAGGCGCGGGTGGGCTACCTGCTGTCCCGGCTCGGTCGCACGCAGTCAGGCCTCTTCGTGGAGGCGCTCGAGCCGCTCGGCCTGCGACCCAAGCACTTCGCGCTCATGAACTTCGTGGAGCTCTCGGAAGGGAGCTCGCAGCAGGAGCTGGGCAAGAAGCTCGGGCTCGACTCGAGCGGACTCGTGAGCGTGATCGACGACCTGGAGCGAGACGGCCTGGTGGAGCGCCGCCGCGACACGAGCGACCGCCGCCGCTACGCCATCCACCTCACCCGCGCCGGACGCGCCAAGCTGTCACGCGCGCGCGAAGCGGTGAAGGTCCGAGCAGACAAGTTGCTCTCGCCCCTCAGCGAGGACGAGCGGGAGACGCTCCACGACCTGCTCGAGCGAGTAGCCGCGGCAGGCGAGCGGGATCTTCGCCCGCTCGCCTGAGCCGCACAGCTGGGACGGCGGCGGCGACTCGCCTCGCCGCTCCGTACCATTCACAGGGTTGTACGACGCGCGAGTGCCGGCGGATCACCCAGGCGCAACTCCCGTCGACCGGTGCGGTTGTTGCCGGTGAAATCGCTTCGAGCGGGGAGGAATAGTGAGGATCAAGCTATGGGCGGCGCTCGCTTCGTCGATCGCCGTGGGGCTCGGTGTGCTTGCCGCTTCGGCAAGTGGGTCGGTGCTCGTAGGTCACTCCGGCTGGTACTGGGGGAATCCGCTGCCCCAGGGCAACACGATCAGCGCCCTCGACTTCGCCGGCGGGCGCGGGTACGCGGCCGGCGCGTTCGGCACGCTGCTTCGGACCGACGACGGCGGCGCCACCTGGAGCGGAATCACCACCGGAGTGGTGAACGATCTCAGCACTGTCGACGCAATCGATGCCAACACCGTGGTCATCGGCGGCGGCTGCTCGGTCCGGCGCTCCGACGACGGCGGCAACACCTTCCACCGGCTGCCCTTCACCCCGAGCGAGATCAGCTGCCCCGCGCAGATCAAGGCGATCTCATTCGCCACCAGCACGGCCGGCTACCTGCTGCTCGACGACGGCACGCTTCTGGCCACCGACGATGGCGGCTCGAGCTTCTCGCGCCGCACCGCCATACCGGGCACGCCGGCTACCGGCGCGAGCGGGGGAGCGGGTGCGCAGGACATCTTCTTCACATCCGCGACCAACGGCTTCGCCGCGACCCATGGCCAGGGCACAGGCAAGCTCTACCGCACGGTCGACGGCGGCAACACGTGGAACCCGGTGGCCACCGGTCCCTTCGAGGCGATCTGGTTCGCCGACGCGAACACGGGCTACGCGGTGGGCGACGGCAACCTCCTCTACACGACCCCCGACGGCGGCACCACCTGGACGCCGAAGCCGCTGGTCGGCGCCACCCCGTCCACGCTGCGGTCGATCAGCTGCGTGGCCACCACCTGCCTGATCGGCACCGGGGAAGGCACCCGGCTGATCCGGACGGTGGACGGCGGGGCAACGGGAATCGACGTGTCGCCGTCGAGCCACAAGATCTTCGCCGCGGCCTTCGCGTCGCCGGCGCGGGCGGTCGCCGCGGGCGAGAACGGCACCACGGTGGTGTCGAACGACGCCGGAGCCACCTTCTCTCCGGTGGGCGGCGGCATCCAGGGCCCGTTCACGCGCCTCAGCGCTACGAGCCCCTCCGTCGCGTTCGCCACCGGGCCGCACGGCACGCTGGCGAAGACCACCGACGCCGGCCAGAGCTGGAGCGACGTGGGCGTGGCCACCTCGGGCGCGGTGGTCGACGCGTCGTTCCCCACGGCGTCGATCGGCTTCACGCTGGACGACGCCGGCACGGTGTTCAAGACCGGGAACGGCGGGGCGAGCTGGTCGCTGCTCAACACCGGCGCCTCGGGCGAGCCGGCCGGCGTGTTCGCGCTCGACGCGAACCGCGTCCTTCTGCTCGGTCCTCGTGGCATGCGCCGATCGACCGACGGCGGCGCGAGCTTCGCTGCCGTGCCCGGCAAGGCCTTGTCGCGGTCGGTGGTCGACGTCGCGGACGCGGCGGGCACCGCCGTAGTGGCGTTCGGCGAGCGCGCGCTGTTCATGTCCACGAACGGCGGCAAGACCTGGACCGCGGTGAAGAGGCCCAGCCGCGACAGCCTGCGCTCGGTCGACTTCGTCTCGAGCAAGCGCGGTTGGGTGCTCGACGGGGCCGGCCGTGTCTGGACCACCGCCAACCGCGGCAAGCACTGGACCCAGCTCGTGGGCACCGGCACGCTGTCCGCCTACGACATGGCGTTTACCGCGGCGAATCGCGGCTACCTGTTGATCGGCAGCTTCGGCACGCAGCGCGGCGGCTTCGTGCTCAAGACCTCGGACGGCGGGCGCACCTGGCACCCGCAGCTCGTCAGCAGCGTCCCGCTGTCGCCGAACGGGATCGCCAGCTCCACTGGGCAGACCGACTTCGCCACGGACAGCTCGGGTCGCCTATTCGCCACCACCACGGGGGGCGACCAGGGCCTGCCCTCGTCGCTCAAGCTCACCACGAAGAGCAAGAAGGTGAAGCGCGGGAGCAACATCACCGTCAGCGGCAAGCTCAACCCGGCCGCCGGCGGCGAGCAGGTGGTGGTGTCAGCCCGCGCGCAAAACCGCGGCTGGGTCCACAAGGTCGTGCAGGTCGCCTCGGACGGCACGTTCACCACGGCTTGGAAGGTGACGCGGTTCAGCATTTTTGTGGCGCAGTGGGCCGGCGACGCCGATCACGAAGGGGCGGGGTCGAAGGTGTTGCAGGTCTCGGTCAAGTAGGTCACAGGTCACAGGTCACAGAAAACAGCCCTGTCACCTGTGATCTGTCACCTGTGACCTCCGTTAGTTGACACTTACGTAAGTCATGCCTTAAGCTTCCTTTTTGTGGAAGCCGCTCTGCGTGCGCTGGTCGAACCCCGTAGACGCCAGATCCTCCGTCTGGTGGTGGACCGGGAGCGCAGCGCCGGCGAGATCGCCTCGCACTTCGACGTGACGCGGCCGGCCATCTCGCAGCACCTTGGCGTGCTGAAGGACGCCGGTTTGCTGGTGGAGCGGCGCGACGGCACGCGCCGGCTCTACCGCGCACGGCCGGAGGGCCTCGACGAGGTACGCGCGTTCCTCGACGAGTTCTGGGGCGACGGCCTGGAGCGGCTGAAGACCGTGGCCGAGCAAGACCAAAGGAGACAACATGCCCGTGGCGACAAGCATTGAGCGCGAGATCAGGATCGAGGCGAGCCCGGAGACGGTCTTCGCGTACCTCGTGGACAGCGACAAGATGCCCCTCTGGATGGGAACCAAGGCCGACCTCGACCCGCGGCCGGGCGGTCTGTTCTGGATGAAGGTGAGCGACCAGTGGACCGCTCGCGGCGAGTTCGTCGAGATCGACAGCCCGCGTCGCGTGATCTTCACGTGGGGCTGGGAGGGCGACGGCAACAACGTGCCGCCGGGCTCGAGCACCGTGGAGATCACTCTCGAGTCGGAAGGCGAAGCCACCCTGGTGCGCCTGGTCCATCGCGACCTGCCCGACGCCGCGCGCGACGCCCACGACCACGGCTGGAACCTCTACCTCGATCGCCTCGCGATCAGGGCCGCCGGCGGCGACCCGGGCGGCGACCCGAACGCGAATGCGGCCTGAGCTGGGCACGGCGACCCAGGTCGCCGGGGACTACCTCGGCGCGTTTTGCAGCGGCGACTTCGAGCGGGCCCGCGCCCTCGTGGCCGAGGACTTCTCGTTCCAGGGACCGTTCACGCAGGTCAGGAGCAGGGACGCGTTCTTCGAGAGCGCGGCCCCGCTCCGGCCGCTCGTCCGCGGCATGCGGGTGCTGCGGACTTGGGAGGACGGCGAGGAGTCGTGCTGGATCTACGAGCTCAGCCTCGAGACGCCGGTGACCTCGGGCGCGGTCGTGATCGCCGACTGGGTCACGGTGCGCGACGGCTTGGTTGCCGAGGAGCGCCTCGTGTTCGACACGGCGGAGTGGGCCGCGCTGATGCCTCCTCGCTAGTCTCTGGCCGGATGCGCTGGCCGATCACATCGCACGAAGCCGCACCCGACGGTTCGCCGCCGCGCTAGCGGTCCTGGGTGGCGCAGGGGCGCGATCCCAAGCGCGATGGCGGCGGGAGCGGGCTATCGCTGCAGACTCTGATCGTCGCGAGCCTCGCGTCGCTCACGGCTGCGATCGTGACCTCGCACTTCTGGCGGGGCGGCACCCCGATCACCGCCGCGCTCACGCCGGTGATAGTGGCGCTGGCGAGCGAGCTCTACCGGCGACCCGCGGCGCGGATCACGCAACTCGGCAGTCGCGCCGCGGCGGTGAGGACCCGCGAGCGCGAGCGCGTGACCAGTGGTGCGCCGCCCGAGAGGCGCGTGCCGCGCACCGAGGTGCCGGAAGGTCCGGGGGCGATCCGCGTCTACCGCACCGGTGGCAAGAGGCGGCGCTTTCATCTCAAGGTCGTGCTGCTCACGGCTGCCGCGGCGTTCGCGATCGCCGTGGGCGTCCTGACGTTGCCGGAGCTCGTGTTCGGCGGCTCGCTCGCCTCGCACGGGCGGACGACGTTCTTCGGCAGCTCGACGCGCCATCACCACTCCACGTCGACAACCACCACGGTCACGACCAGCACACACTCGAGCTCAACGTCCTCGCCGGCGACGACCACCGTGACCGTTCCGGCGCCGGCGGCGCAGCAGCCTCAGACCACCACGACTCAGACGGCGCCACTTGGGGCGAGCGGACCTACCGGTCCCTGAGGCGCGAGCGCGCGTAGCGCACCCAGAGCGTCGCGACGTCTGCCAGCAGCCCGTAGAGGTGGCCGAGCGGCCCCGTGTACAGCCACGCCAGGAAGCGCTCGAGCGGACCGCGTCGGGCCGGCAAACGGCGCCGGGGCGCCCGTCGCAGTGAGGACTCCACGCGGCTCACGCTATCGTGGCTCGCCCATGCCTGGAACCGTCACGACGACCACCACCGAGCTCGGCGACTCGCGCGTGCGCCTCGAGGTAGAGGTGGCGCCCGACGCCGTCGAGCGAGAGGTGCAGAGCGCCGCGCGCCAACTCGGCCAAGACCTGAAGATCGCGGGCTTTCGCAAGGGTCACGTGCCGCCGCAGGTGGTGCTGCAGCGGGTGGGCCGCGAGGCGGTGCTCGACGAGGCCGTGCGGCGCGCGCTGCCCGACTGGTACGAGGAGGCGCTGAGCGACGCCCACCTGGCCACCGTCGGGGACCCGCGCGTGAACCTCGGCGACCTGCCGGACAAGGGCTCGCCACTCTCGTTCACGATCGAGGTGGGCATCCGCCCCGAGGCAACGCTCGGCGAGTACAAGGAGCTCGAGGTTGGCCGGCGCGAGCCGGAGGTGGCCAAGGAGGACATCGACGCCGAGCTCGATCGCCTGCGCGACGCCACGGCGTCGCTCGACACGGTCGAGCGTCCCGCGCAGAACGGCGACTTCGTGGTGCTCGACTTCATCGGCCGCATCGACGGCGAGCCGTTCGAGGGCGGCGAGGGCCGCGGCTACCTGCTCGAGCTCGGCTCCGGCCGGCTGATCCCAGGCTTCGAGGAGCAACTCGCCGGGGCGAGCGCCGGGGACGAGCGCGACGTTACGGTCACCTTCCCGGACGACTACGCCGGCGCCGAGGTGGCGGGCAAGGAGGCCGTGTTCTCCACCACCGTCAAGGAGGTCAAGGAGAAGAAGCTGCCGGAGCTCGACGACGACTTCGCCGGCGAGGCCGGCGGCTTCGACACGCTCGACGAGCTGCGCGCCGACATCGAGTCGAAGCTCTCGCGCGCCGAGGAGCGCGCGATCGACGCCGAGTTCCGCGAGGCGGTGGTGGACGCCGCCGCGCAGGGCGCCAAGCTCGACCTGCCGAAGGAGCTGATCCACTCGAAGGCCCACGAGATGTGGCACGAGACGGCGCACCGCCTTCAGCGCCAGGGCGTCGACCCGCAGCGCTACCTGCAGCTGGTCAACAAGACCGAGGAGGAGCTGGCCGTGGAGGCCGAGCCCGAGGCGGAGCGGGCGCTGCGGCGCGAGGCCGTTCTCGCCGCGATCGTTGAGGCCGAGGGCATCGACGCGACCGACGACGAGGTGCTCGACGCGCTGCGCGAGGCCGCCACGCGGTCCGGCGGTACGCCCCCGGGCGAGGAGGCGCTTCGCAAGTCGTTCGAGCGCGCGAAGGAGCACGGCCGCGACGAGGCGTTGCGCGAGGACATCGCGATGCGCAAGGCCGTGGACCTGCTGGTGGAGAACGCCAAGCCGATCTCCGTGGAGCAGGCCAAGGCGCGCGACAAGCTCTGGACGCCCGACAAGGGCGCGGAGGAGCGCGCCTCCGAGATCTGGACCCCCGGCTCCTGAAGCTGGCGGAGCGCCAGATGGCCATTGCTAGACTGGCCCGCGTTCGCCGCCCGGGAACCGTGTGAAGGATTCCGTCCCACCACCGCAAATGAAGCGAGAGCTATGAGCCCACTTGTCCCGATGGTCGTAGAGCAGACGTCACGCGGCGAGCGCGCGTTCGACATCTACTCACGGCTCCTCAACGAGCGCATTGTGTTCCTCGGGACACCGGTCACCGATGAGATCGCGAACCTGATCGTGGCCCAGCTCCTCCACCTCGAGTCGGAGGATCCCGACAAGGACATCTCGATCTACATCAACTCGCCGGGCGGATCCGTGTACGCCGGCCTCGCTATCTACGACACGATGCAGTTCATCAAGCCGCAGGTCCAGACGATCTGCGTGGGCATCGCGATGTCGATGGGCGCGCTGCTCCTGTCCGGCGGCGCGGACGGCAAGCGTATGGCGCTGCCCAACGCGAAGATCCTGATCCACCAGGTCTCCTCGAGCTTCCAGGGACAGGCCACGGACATCGAGATCCACGCCAAGGAGATCATCGACGTGCGCCGCCGCCTCGACGAGATCCTGGCCAAGCACACCGGCCAGGACCTGGAAAAGGTGGCCAGGGACACCGAACGCGACTACTTTATGAGTGCAGAAGAAGCGAAGGATTACAACCTGATCGACCGGGTGATCACGCACCACTAGCGTGGTCCCCAAGCCTCCTCGGGGAGGAGAGGCATGGCCCGCCCAACGGACTCAAACGAACAGCTCCTCTGCAGCTTCTGCGGCAAGTCCCAGCGGCAGGTCAAGAAGCTGATCGCCGGCCCCGGCGTCTATATCTGCGACGAGTGCATCGATCTTTGTAACGAGATCATCGACGAGGAGCTCACCGGTCCCGCCTCGTTCAACCTCGAGAACCTCCCGAAGCCGAAGGAGATCTGGTCGGTCCTCCAGGAGTACGTGGTGGGCCAGGAGCCGGCCAAGCGCACGCTCTCGGTAGCGGTCTACAACCACTACAAGCGCGTGCAGATGATGCAGTCGGACGACAACGACCTCGAGCTGCAGAAGTCGAACATCCTGTTGCTCGGTCCCACCGGCTGCGGCAAGACCCTCCTCGCTCAGACCCTCGCGAAGATCCTCAACGTGCCGTTTGCGATCGCGGACGCCACCGCGCTGACGGAGGCGGGCTACGTCGGCGAGGACGTGGAGAACATCCTGCTCAAGCTGATCCAGGCGGCGGACTTCGATGTGAAGAAGGCCGAGACCGGGATCATCTACATCGACGAGGTCGACAAGATCGCGCGCAAGGCCGACAACCCGTCGATCACGCGCGACGTGTCTGGCGAGGGCGTCCAGCAGGCGCTCCTGAAGATCCT
>JBKPDA010000289.1:0-11374 GCA_046727635.1 Actinomycetota bacterium
GACCCTAGCCGTCGCGTCACCGTTTGGCCAGATCCTCGCATCGTCCCCTCCACCTGGCTGCTGCCCAACACCGACACGAAAATAGCTGGAAACGCGCCCGGACGGGTTCCCGCGCTTACATACCATGAGCGAATGGCCGTAGCCATCGCATCCGATCTCGGGAAGGACGTCGCGGGCGAGCCGCTGCTGCGCGGCGTCTCCTTCAAGGTCGAGCGCCGCGACCGCCTCACGCTGTCCGGCCGCAACGGCTCCGGCAAGACCACCTTGCTGCGTATGCTTGCCGGCGAGTCGTCCGTGGACTTCGGGGAGCTCGTGTTCGCCAAGGGCACGCGCGTTGCGCTGCACGACCAGCGCCCGCCGCGCAAGCGCGACCTGTCGCTGCGCGAGTACGTGCTGACGGGCTGCGCCGACCTGCTGGCGCTGGAGAGCGACCTGTCGGAGCTCGAGCAGGCGATGGCCGCGGGCAGCTCCGACTCCGCCACGCTCGGCCGCTACGCCGAGGCCCAGGCGCGGCTGGAGCACGCCGGCGGCTACACGTGGCGCGAGCGCGCCATGGCCGTGGTGCGCGGGCTCGGCTTCCACGAGGGCGACCTCGACCGGCCGCTCAGCACGTTCTCCGGCGGCGAGCTCACCCGCGGCTCACTGGCGAGAACGCTGGCCGGCGATCCCGACCTGCTGCTGCTCGACGAGCCCACGAATCACCTCGACATCGAGTCGCTCGAATGGCTGGAGCAGCGGCTTATCTCGGTCGACGCCGCGGTGATCCTCGTCGCCCACGACCGCTGGTTCCTCGAGGCCGTGGGCACCGCCGTGCTCGAGCTGGAGGGCGGCCGCTCGCGCTACTTCCCCGGCCCCTGGCACGCCTGGCGGAAAGAACAGGCGGCGCGCGAGCTTGCGCTCGGACGCGCGATCGACCGCCAGCAAGCCGAGATCGAGCGGCTCGAGCGCTTCGTCACCCGATTCCGCGCCGGCACCCGTTCGCGGCAGGCGCAGTCGCGCGTCAAGCGGCTGGAGAAGATGGACCGGATCGAGCGCGATCCGCGCGATGGGCGCGCGCTCGGCTTCGGCTTCGAAAAGCCCTCGCGTAGCGGCCGGGTGGTGCTGGAGCTGGAGGGCGCGAGCGTGGCCGCTGGCGACAAGCAGCTGCTCGAGGATGCCGAGATGTGGCTGGAACGCGGCGAGCATCTCACGCTCGTGGGCCCGAACGGCGCCGGCAAGACCACGCTCATCGAGACGCTGGCGGGCCGACGGGCGCTCGAGCACGGCAAGCTGCGCACCGGCCACAACGTGGAGCTGGGCTACCTCTCCCAGCACGCCGAGGAGATCGGCCAGCAGGGCACCGTGCTGGAGGCCGCGCAGCGAGCCACCGGACTCACGCCGGGCAAGGCACGGGCACTGCTGGGCCGCTTCCTGTTCTCGGGCGCCGAGGCGGAGAAGCCGGTGGCCGGGATCTCGGGCGGCGAGCGTCGCCGCCTGTCGCTCGCGATCCTGGTGCAGTCGGGCGCGAACCTGCTGATCCTCGACGAGCCCACCAACCACCTCGACCTCGAGAGCCGCGAGGCGCTGGAGGACGCGCTGCGCGCCTTCGACGGCTCGCTGCTGCTCGTCTCCCACGATCGCGCGCTGCTCGACGCGGTGGGCACCCGCACGATCGCGATCGAGAACGGCACGCTGCGAACCCACCAGGGTGGCTGGGCCGACTACGTGCGCGCGCGTGAAGAAAAGAAGGCGGCCGAGGCGAACGGCCGCGAGCGCTCCCGGCGCCGCGAGGGCGGGCGGCAGAAGCCAAAGCCGGCTGTGTCGAAGGACCGCAAGCGCCGCATGACAGCGATGGAGGGCGACATCCAATCGGCCGAGGCCAAGCTGGCCAAGCTCGAGGACGAGCTGTCGGACCCGGCCGCCTGGTCCACCCCGGAACGTTCGGCGGAGTCGGCCAAGCGGCACGAGGACGCCAAGCGCGCGGTGGAGGGGCTGTACGAGGAGCTTGCGGCGCTCGAGGGCGGCTAGGCCGCCCCGACAGCGATCGACGCCGAGGCGCCCGCGGCGGTTAGGCGATCCGCCGGCGCGCGCACGATGAAGTGGTAGCTACCCGCGCGCGCGAGCTTCACGTCGCGCTTGAACCCCCCGCTCGTCACGCCGACCTTGATCAGGCGCGCGCGCCGGAACGCGCCGCGCCGGCTCACCTGCTCCTCCAGCACCACGCGCCGCTTGGCCGGTGCCACCGTGCCGCTGAGCGTGACCACTGAGCCGGCGGCGACGGTCTGCGCGCTCGCCTGCAGCGTCAGCACAGGAACCACCGCCGCGTACACCGGCGCCGCAGCCACCCGCGGGAGTGAGCCGTCGCCCGTGTAGAGGGCCCGCACCACGTCGTTGTGCGCCATCGGCAGCGAGCCCGCGTAGGAGCCGTCGGCCGCCAGCGGCAGCGTGGTCAGCGTCCTACCTCCCGCCGCCAGGCGATCCTGGATCTGCACGGTGGCGCCGGCGGGGATCGTCATCCCGGCTGGGGGCGTGAGCTTGCCGGTGACCACCAGCTGTCCCGGGAAGACCACCGTGGAGCCGGGCGTGCTCAGGGCGAGCTGGCTGACGGGTCCCTCGAGGCCGGCCACCTGCTGCCGCAGCTGGGGCAGCTGACCGTAGAGGGCGTTGCCGGGGCAGGCGGTGGAGTCCACGTCGCGGTGGCCCGAGATGCGGTTCACGGTGACGGTCGTGCCCTGCGAGAACGGCGTGTTCGGGCCGCCGTCTGAGATCACGGTGGTCTTGCCATCGGCCGGGATGCCCGACAGCGACATCTTCCAGGCGAGCACGTGCGCAAGCGCGTCCACGCCGGCGGCGCTGAGCCGCGAGTAGCTGAAGTTGCCGAGCGTCGCGATCCCCGACGACCAGAGGTTGAAGCCGCCCGCCTGCGCACCCACCACCGGCTCGTCGATGCCTCCCTTGCGGCCCTCGAACACCTGCCCGTACTTGTCGACGAGCATGTTGTAGCCCACGTCGTTCCAGCCGTTCACGTCGCGGTGGAAGAGGCATATGCCGAGCACGATCGCGGGCGAGTCGGAGCGCCGGTAGCCGTTGAGCGTGGTGGTGTGGTGGACGATCGTGAAGTTCACGTGGCCGTAGCCGGCGGTCGCCCGCGGCTTGCAGCGCGTGGCGCCCCACGCCGCGCGCGGCACCACCTGTAGGGTGCCGCCGCCGGGCGTGGGCACCTGAACGGTGCGCGGCGCCCGGCTGGCGCTTGCCCCGCGGTCGATTCTCACGAAGTGGAGGTGCAGGCCGGGCAGGGGCCGCGACGTGCGCAATTGCACGTAGTCGTAGCCCCCTGCCCAAATGGGCTCGGTCCCAACACCGTGGCGGATGGCCTGCTCGCTCTCGTCGAGCTGCCGCCAGCGGCTCCAGCGTCCGCCC
Organism: Actinomycetota bacterium; assembly: GCA_046727635.1. Classification (GTDB taxonomy): domain Bacteria; phylum Actinomycetota; class Thermoleophilia; order Solirubrobacterales; family Thermoleophilaceae; genus JAICJR01. The sequence continues at coordinate 3,400 of JBKPDA010000289.1, forward strand.
GCCGCCCGGCCGCGCAGGGACACCGTTCCGCTGCCGCTCGACCACTCGGCGCCGACCATGTCGTAGCGGTGCGGCGCCCTCAGCACGCGGGTGACGATCTGGCCCGACGCGGCACGCGCGGTGACCGCGGTTGGGATCGCCATGCCGAACTCGCTTACCTTTGGCGCGGCCGCCTGTGCCGACCCGGTGAAGAGGACCAGAGCGGCGGCGAGCGCGCAGATCGAGCTTCGGCGCACTATTTGGCAACACGCCCTCTCCCGCCGTGTTGCGGCAACTTCCCTCAATGCGGGCGCAAAGCCGCCGATCAACTGGGCATGACAGCGATCCTCGCCTCGGCGTCGGGCGTCCTGCTCGTCGCCTGCGCCGTCTTCCACCGCCGGGCCACCGTGCTCGCGCGGAGGGTCGAGTGGTTTCGCTCCAAGGAGGAACGGGCTTTCACCGACTCGGTCACCGGGCTCCGCAACGGCCATGCTCTCGACCTCGACCTGAAGGCTGCGTTGTCCAGGCTGGCCGGCACCAAGCCGCTCGTGCTCGCGAGCTTCAGCGTGGACCGGGACGCCGCCCTGGCCGAGGCGGGCCGGGCGCTGGCCGAGTCGCTACCCCGCCGCGCCCGCGCGTATCACACGGGCGACGGCGAGTTCTCGGTCGCGGCCTCGCTCGACTACGCGAACGTCCGCGAGATCGTGAGCCGCGCCGCGCGGGCCCTGTCCGCCAGCGGCGAGGTGTCCTACGGCGTGACGCTGCTGCCCGCCGAAGCCGCCTGACGCAGGTCGCGCTCGGGCTCGATCTCCCAACGCGCCGCCACCGTGGCGAGCTCGGGTGTTAGTCCCCAGCGGTCGGCCACCGCGGCGCCCTCGTAGTCGGGCGAGGCGCCCTTCAGCGTCATACAACCCGTGTTGTCGCCGATCCCGCGGATCTCCATCACCTCGTCGGCGCTCAGCAGCAGCTCCGTGGGCACGGCCGCCAGCTCGGCGCGCTTGTCCTCCACCGGCCGGGCGTCGGGGCCCGCCTCCTGGATCAGCGTGGGCACCACGCACTCCACCGATTGCCGGGCGAGGTCCCACTGACAGGCGAGCTTCAGCGGCGTGAGCCCGTGAGCGTCGGCGATCGGGCGCATGCGCTCGAGCCGCTCGCGCCCCTCCTCCACCCAACCCGCCGGCCGGAAGTTGCGGTGGTCGCCCTGGCGGAACTCGTGACCCGGTAGCACGTCGTCCCAGAACAGGCCGCCGTAGTCCACCACCCGGGCGATCAGGCTCACGTCGTGCGCGCGCGCCGCCGGCAGCACCAGCTCGCCGGGCCACGGCTCCATCGGGTTGAGGATGATCATCGCCCAGTCGATCGAGTCGCCGAAGCGCTCGAAGCAGTCGATCAGGTCGAGCGTGAAGCCGTTGGCCGGACCGGGCGCGACGCCGAGCAGCCGGGTGAGGCCGTCGGCGCGCAGCGCCTCCAGCCCTTCCCACACGGGGTTGCTCGAGTAGCCGGTGTGGTCCGGGTTGTGAAGAAGCAGCAGGTCGAACGCGTCCACCCCACAGCGCTCGAGGCTCTGCTCGGTGGCCATGCGGAGGTAGTCGCCGTATGCATGGGAGTTGCGCAGGCGCGGGTCGGTGAAGCGCGGGAAGCCCTTCGCCCCCTCGCGATCGCCCTCGTAGAAGTCGTGCCCGACCGCGCCCACCAGGAAGTAGGAGTCGCGGGGCAGGCCGGCGAGGGCGCGACCCACGATCCGGTCCGCCTCCCCGGCGCCGTACGCATCCGCCGTGAGCACGGTGTCGATGCCGTCGCCGGGGCGCAGGAGATCGATCAGCCGGTCGTCGTCGAGCGGCTCGCCGAAGTGCATGAAGCGGCCGCCGCTCCAACTGCCGAGTGCTGTGTGGCCGGGCGCTTCCACGGCCACGAACCCTACTCAGCGCCTGAGGCGCGGGCTGAGCAGCCGGTAGGCCTTGAGGCCGAGCCCGAGCCGCTCCCGGCCTTCTGAGAAGTTGGGATCGAGGCTGGTGAGCTCGCGCACGCGGTCGAGCCGGTAGGCCACGGTGTGGCGGTGCGCGTAGATGCCCGCGGCGGTGGCGTTCATGTTGCAGTTGTGCGCGAGATAGGCCTCGAGAGTGCCCACGAGGTCGGTGCCGTACTGCTCGTCGTAGTGCACGATCGGCGCGACTGTGTCCTCGTAGAAGCGCATCACCTCGTCCGGGTGCGAGGCGAGCGTGCGAACGAGCAGGCGATAGGTATCCGAGTCCATCGCCTCGCTGGCCGCGCCACCCTCGTCCTGCAGCACCACGTCGAGCACCAGCTCGGCCTCCTGGATCGCGCGATGGAAGAAGCGCGGCTGGGAGCAGAACGAGGAGAACGCGGCTACCGAGTAGGGAGCGATCGCCTTCGCGATCTCGCGCGTGCTGGCGAGCGCGACCCTGGCCGGGTCCTCCCCCTCCTTCGGTGGAATTAGCACGTAGATGCGATCGCCGAGCTGCTCGGCCAGCGCCTGCGGCTCGCGGTCGGCGATCAGCGTCAAGACGTAGTGGGCGCGGTCCGAGGTTATCTCGGCGCACAGCGCCACGGCGCCGCGGCTGAGGTCGCTGCCCACGCGGTAGGCGCGCCGCAAGAGGTCCTCGTCGGTCAGCTCCGGGTTGCCGCGGATCAGGTCGATCAGCGAGCTGCGCATGGCCTGCTCGGTCTCCTCGCGCACGTCGGCCACGGCCAGCTCGGTGAGGATCGCGATGGCCACCACGTTCAGCACGTCGTGCGTGCGTGCGGGCGCCTCCGTGCCCTGACCGTCGAGCAGCAACACGGCGCCCACGGCGTCGCCGCCGCTCGTCACGGGCACCTCGGCAAGCACGGTCTCGGGCACCTCGGTGGTGCGGCGGGCCAGGCGGTCGCGCACATAGCCGCGCAGCCGCCCGAGCTCGGCGTCGTCGCCACCGGAGATCGCCTCGCCCACGCGCGGGACCACAATGACCACGGGCGCCTCGAGCTCGGCGTGCGCAAGCTCGGCAAGACGCTCGAGCCCGCCGCCCGAGATCACCCCGCCGACCATGCGCAGGTGCAGGTCGCGCAGGAACGCCACCGCGTCGTTCTCCGCACCGGGCCCCGCCTCCGGGCCGGGCCCGGGCACGATCCGCTCGGCTCCGGCCTCTTCTTTACTCATCGCGTGATGGTTCACTCGCAGGGGCGAGCCCGCCGCCAACTCATGTCTTCGATTCTGGGAGCCGATCGGCGCAGCGCCATTGGCCGTAAGTCCAAAGATCGGCCGTGGGGGTTCGACTTGGCGTCGAGCGCTGTTCAGAAACGCACGGTCTTGCCGCGCGCAAGCACCAACACCGGGCCGCGCGAGGTCTCCACCACGTACTGCGCCGCCGCCGTCATGGCCACGCGGCCGGGGGCGGCGAGGGGCTGCGAGCCCACTACCAGCAGGTCCACCTCGGTGTCGGACCTGCTCGCCACCTCGGCGCCCAGCCGGTCGGCCAGAGAGGCGGCCGTCTCGAGCGCGCTGCGATCGCCTACCTCGCCGATCGCCCCCACTGACTTGACAGAGACGCCGTCGTCATGCACGCCGGCGGGAGCGATCGCCACTGCCACCGGCCCGCCCTCCAGCATCCGCTGCGCGGATGTGCCTGGCTGGAGGTGGCCCTTCGGGGTCCGGTAGTCGGAGCCGAACACCACCACGTCGGCGTCCTCCTCCATAGCCAAGGTGCTGAGCCCTTCGCCGGTGGACGCGCTCAGCACCACGTGGCGCGGCAGGTTGGGATTCCCCAGCGAGTTGGCCCCCTCCGTGAGCAGCGCCTCGGCCGCCGCCTGCGCGAGCGCTTCGCCCTGCGGCTCCTCCTCCTGCGCGTGCCGGACATAGGCCAGCTCGAGCGAGGCGCCGGCATCGGCGAACAGCCTCCCGAGCGCGAGCGCGTCGCGGTCGTTGTCCGTGCCGTCGTAGGAGATGATCACCTTCGGCGCCATCGTGGGCCGCCATTGAATCCGGGCCGGGCCGGCCGGCGACATGGCCGTATGTCCAAAGCCGAGCGCCGGGAGCTGGCCAGCCGGTCCATACACATTCCGCATCCTCGGCCACCAAGTCGGACCCCGGGCGCCGCTTTTTGGCCCCTCGTCCATGGTGGCCCGGCCGACCCCGCTCCACACTTTTGTCGCATGCAACACAACCCCCGCATAAGGCGTTTGGGACTCATCCGGGTCAGCCAGCCGGACGAGGGCGTTCGCCGCTATCTGCTCGCCAGGCTGGACGACATCAGCCTGGCCACGCCGCATAGCGCCGACGGTGCGGGTGCCGCCGCGGTGGTGCGACCGCTGCCGAGCCGCGAGGGCGCCAGGACGAAGCCGGCTTAGCCGGTTGCCGGCGCCGGGAGGCCGGCCCGCCTGCACGCGGCGTGAGCCGCGCGCGCGTAGGGATCGCTTGGGCTGCGCGCGAGCTGCCCCCGGCAGAGCTGCTCAGCCGCCTGTCCGCAAGCGTGGATGTTCCCGGCGCCCATCGTGCTCGGCACGCTCAGGTCGATGCAGCCGGCGCTGCTTGCGTCGCTCTTCGAGAGCGTGAAATAGAGCGTGAGCGCCGTGCCGAGGACGACGATCCCGAGCACGATCGCGAGTGTGCGCCGAGCGCGCTCGGGCAGCGCCCGGATAGGCGTGTGCTGTCGTTCCCACTGTCCCTGAAGTGGCATGAAGCCCAGTCTAAGAGCAGGCTCCGGCGCGCTCCTATACAGCAGGTATAACCCAAACCGCCCGATCTTGGACCGTCGTCCATATTCGGTGACGGGGCCTCCAAATCAAGATCTCCACGACTGAGCCGGCCGGCCAGCGAAGCCGTGTTCGCGGACGGATCGGCCGCACGATCCCAAGGAGGCACTCGGACACATGTTGCATTTCCTACTGGCGGCCGACACGTGGGCGCCGTATCCGTCGTGGCTGAACCCGGGCGACAACGCCTGGCAGATGACCGCGGCCACCCTGGTGGGCCTGATGAGCGTGCCAGGCCTCGCCGTGCTCTACGGCGGGGTGATGCAGAAGCGCTGGTCTGTGAACTCGATGATGCTCACGTTTGTCGCGTTCGCGATCGTGCTCATCATCTGGGTGCTCTACGCGTTCCGGATGGGCTTCGGCCAGCCGATGCACATCTTCGGCGCGGATGGCGGCAGCTTCTTCGCGAACATGTGGGGCAAGCCGCAGACCATCCTCGGTCACGTGGCGGAGCAGGGGCAGGCTGTGATCCCGTCGATCACGACGGGTCCCGCGTTCAACTTCCCCACCTCCACGCTGGCGTACTTCCAGTTCGTGTTCGCGGCGATCACGCCGATCCTGATGCTCGGCTCCGTGCTGGGCCGGATCAACTTCAAGGCGTGGATCCCGTTCGTGCTGCTGTGGTCGAGCATCGTCTACACGATCAACGCCTTCCTGATCTGGGGCGGTGGCTTCTTCGCCCAGCACGGCGCGGTGGACTTCTCGGGTGGTTACGTGATCCATCTCGCGGCCGGAGTCTCGGGATTCGTGGCGGCCGCGGTGATCGGACCGCGTCTCCAGCGCGACCGTGAGGTCGACGCACCGAACAACCTCCTCATGGTGGCGGTCGGCGCGGGCCTCCTGTGGATGGGCTGGAACGGCTTCAACGGCGGGGACCCGTACTACGCGGGGGCGGATTCAGCCGCGGCCGTGCTGAACACCAACCTCGCCTGCGCGATCGCGTTCCTCGGCTGGGTGATGTGGGACTACATCACGGGCAACAAGCCGAGCCTGATCGGGAGCGTGAACGGCATGATCACGGGCCTCGTTGCCATCACGCCCGCCGCCGGTTTCGTCAACGGCTGGGGCGCGCTGGCGATCGGCCTGATCGGCACGACGCTCGTGTACTTCGCACTCAACTACCTGAGCCGCCTGAACCCGTTCCGGAAGGTGGACGACACGTTGGGGGTGGTGTACACGCACGGGTTCGCCGGCCTTGTTGGAGGCCTGCTGGTGGGCATCTTCGCCGACCCGCACATGGTGCTCTACCCCGGCACCCACGGCACGGCGAACATCGCGATCACGGGACTGATCCACGGCGACGGCGGGCACCTGCTCAGGTGGCAGGCCGAGACCGCGCTGTGGGTGATCGTCTTCTCCGCGATCACCACGTTCATCCTGCTGAAGTTCGTCGGCCTCTTCGTCTCGCTGCGGATGACGGAGAAGGACATGGAGACGGGCGACCTGGCGGTGCACGGCCACGAGGTCTACCCCTCGGACGTGCCTTCGCTCGCCTACCCGTCGGGCATCCCCGCGGCGCCCGCCGGAGCACCAGCGTCGACCACGCCGGTGCCGCAGTCGCCAACCAGCGGCTGACAACGAGGTCAGATCGATTTGAGAGAGCCCCCGTTCGCGGGGGCTCTCTTCTTTGGGACACTTGGAGGGTCGATGAGCGAAGGCTTGCCCGACGACCGTGCCTGGTCGCGCGACATGTATCGCGACGAGCTCGCGCGCAAGAATGCGGACAGCAAGTGCGAGGCGTGCGACCACTACGACTGGGTCGTCAGCCAGAACATGTTCCTGCTCCAGGCGCTGCAGCCAACCGGCTCGCTCGTGCCAGGAGAGGGCGTGGAGGTGATCGCGGTGTTCTGCAACCACTGCGGGCTGATCCGGCTGCACGCATCGTCGGTACTGATGAGCGAGCGCAGCTACCCGGACGTGTAGCCCGCCCCCACCTCCTGCAGCAGCTCGAGCATCACGGCAGCGGGTGGGGCGATCCCGGCGCTGCGTGACGTCGCGGCTACGACTCTCCGCGCGGGCGCGCGTGGCGACAGCGCGCGAACCACCACGTCGTCGCGCACGCTCGTGAGCGCGAGCTCCGGGATGAGCGCAACCCCCACGCCGGCGGCCACGAGCCCCTGCACCGTCTGGTAGTCGTCGCTCTCGAACGAGACGATCGGGTCGAAGCCCGCGGCGTGGCAGAGGCGCACCACGTGGCGCGCGCAGGCGCTCGTGGCCGAGGTCTGCACCCAGGCCTCGTCCTGGAGGTCCTCGAGCCGCAGCGCCTCCTTGGCGGCGAGCGGATGGCCGGCCGGCAGCGCCACGTGCATGGGGTCCTCAAGCAGATCCACCTCGCGCAGGCCGCGTCCCAGCTTGTCGCCGACCTCGTGGAACTCGAACAGGAGCGCGAGGTCGAACTCGCCGGCCCTCAGGCGGGGCGCAATCTCCTCCGGCTCACCCTCGGCGAGGCTCAGCTCCACCTGCGGGTGGGCGGTCCTGAACCTGGCGATGGCGAGCGGCATCAGCGTGTTGCCCGCCGTGGGGAAGGACGCCATTCGCAGGAGGCCGCCGTGCAGCCCGAGGATCGATTTGAGCTCGGCCTCGGCGGCCTCGATGCGCGACAGGATCGCGTCCGCGTGAGCTACGAGCGTGGCGCCGGCGGCCGTGGGCCGGACGCCCTTGCGGTCGCGCTCGATGAGCTTTGCGCCGGTCTCGGCCTCCAGCGTGGCCACCGCCTGGGAGACCGCCGACTGCGTGTAGCTGAGCGAGTCGGCAGCCGCCGAGACCGAGCCCCTCGCGGCCACCTCCCGGAGCACTCTGAGGCGCTGCACGTTCAGCATAAGCACTCGTGATTGTAACTATCAGCAAGTTCATTGGCACTGATACAGCGGGAATGGGAATCTCGGCGAATAGAGCAAGAACAACCCTGAGACCCATTGACAAGGAGCAACTGAATGACTCCCAAGGTGATCGTGTCGTACGACGACACGCCCAACGATCAGGACGCCGTGGTCCTTGGCCGGCACTTCCGCGAGGCCGGCGCCGACGTCTCTCTCGCGTACGTGCGCCATTCGCGCGTCACGGACCGCCACGAGGAGCTGCGCGAGGAGCGCGAGGCCCACAAGCTGCTCGAGCACGGCGCCAACCTGCTGGGCGATCCCGACGCCGAGCGTCACGTGGTCCTGAGCGCCTCCACCGGCGACGGCCTCTGGGCGCTCGCCGAGCGTGAGGGGGCCGACCTGATCGTGTTCGGCTCCGACTATCACAC
>JBKPDA010000290.1:0-4650 GCA_046727635.1 Actinomycetota bacterium
TTTGAACACAGGGGACGACAGGCTTCGACGTGGACGTCTCGTGTGGGTAGTTGCGAGTCGAGGTCCCCGGTAGGCCTCGCTAAACAACCGGGAAACCAATAAGTGCGGACAACCACACGTTCGCCCTCGCTGCCTAATCAAACTTAGGTGAGTGAGGTGTCGGTCTCGCTTCGGTCCGTGGGCGAGAACACCGGCATCAGCTAACGGACCAAGCCCGCGCCGAGTGCCCTCGGCGGCGCGGGGACTCTTAGAGGGCTGGCCTCCCGTAACCCCGCCGGCGCGGCGATCGGGAGGCGAGACACAGAGCGCCGGCTACGCTCGTAGAAGCTGCCTTCATGCGTCCGCGGACGCGGGTTCGATTCCCGCCGTCTCCATCTCACAGGAAAGCCGCCCGGCTGGGCGGCTTCCCGTCGCTACGGCGGCTGTGGCAGCGCTACGCGACCGCCTGCATGCTCTCCTTCGGGTCGATGGCCCCCAACTTCTCGACGATCTTGAGCTCGCCGGACTGCACCTGCCCGATGTACATGTTCATCCGTACGTGATGCTGGCCGGGCACCATCTCCGCCGAGCCACCGGGACCGACGGCTATCTTGGCGTGGTCCAGGGCCCTGATCACGTCGTCCTGGTCGAGCGAGCCCGCCTCCCGGACCGCGGCCTCCCAGAGCCTCAGGCCCCGGTACAGGCCTGAGCAGGCGCTCCCGCCGGTGAGCAGGGCGCTGCCCGGGTAGAGCTTGTCGTAGCGGTTGAGGAGCTCTCTACTGAACGGGTCGTCGGCGTCCTGGTAATAGTCGAGGCAGCCGTAGAGACCGTCCACCTGCTCGGGCGGCACGAGTCCGAGGCAGTTCTCGTCCCAGTATGTGCAGATCAGCTGGCCGCCACGCTTCGTGAAGCCGGCGTCGTAGAGCTGCTGCATGAACGGCGTCACCCCGGGGGGAACGATCGTGTTGAAGACCACCTCCGCGCCGCTCGACATGATGTTGTCGACGGCCTCGGAGTAGTCGGTGTGATCGAGCGGGTGGTAATCCTCCTCGACGATCTCACCGCCGCCCGCCGCGACCACCTGGCGGACCTTGTCGTTCAGCACGCGCGGCCAGATGTAGTCGGCCGAAGGCAGGGCGAACTTCTTCGCGCCCGTCTTCTCCATCAACCAGGGGATGAGCGGGTCCACCTGCTGCGCCGGCACCGGGCCGGTGCAGAAGATCAGCGGGTCGCTCTCCTGCCCCTCGTACTGCTCGGGGTAGATGTAGAGGGTCTTGCCCTCCACGACCGCCGGACCCTTGATTGCCTGCCGCGTGGAGCTGAAGATGCCACCGAAGATCACATCGACGTGATCCTCCTGAACGAGCTTGGCGGCGCAGGCCTCCGCGACGCTGTCGGTGGTCTCGCCGTCCTCGAGGCGGAGCTCGACCCGCCGGCCGAGCAGCCCGCCGCCGGCGTTGATCTCGTCGACGACCATCTTCGCGACGTTGGCGTTGGCGATGCCCATGAACGCGAGCGGACCTGTCTGCTCGGCGATCATGCCCACCTTGATTGTTGAGCGTTCCATCGTGTTCCTCCGATTCCCTAGGCGTCGTAGTGGCCGCTGAGCTCTGCCACCTCGGGCCTGCCTTTGTGGCCGGCTTCCTGCATGATCGGAGGGACCTCGGGATCGGACGCGAAGCTCTGGAAGCCCTCCGCGTCCCAGTCGAAGATCACCCAGACTCGGTCGTCCTGATTGGGATCTCGGAAGACGAGCGCACCCTTCGACCCGTGCTGCCGCCGCTTCTCGGCGCCCTTCGTCGAGAAGATGTCCGTGAAGCGGTCGAAATCCTCAATCGTGGTAGTTGCCAGGAGCATGGTTGTCCTCCTTCGTGCTGTGGCGCCGCCGCTCGGCGCCTATCGAGAGGCGAGTATCTGCGCCAGCCGAAGCGGGGCGCATCGGCTGAATTACCTATGCGCTCTGAAGGAGGTCCTGCTCGAACGCCCAGAGTGTGGCCGCGGCGCGGGTGTGGACGCCGGCCTTGTTGTAGACGTGCTGGACGTGGTGCCCGACGGTCCTGACGGAGATGCCGAGGTCGTCGCCGATCGCCTGGTTCGACTGCCCGCGCGCGAGGGCGAACAGCACCTCCAGCTCGCGCGGCGTGAGGCCGGCCGGCAGCTCGCTCGGCCGCTTCGATACGCGGTGGCCCGCAGCGGCCAGCACCGCGTCGACGGCATCGGTGTCCAGACGTCCTTCCCGCGCTTCCTGCAGGAGCGCCGCCTCCGCCGCCGGGGCGTCGAGAGCGGCTCTGTGGGGACGTGCCTCGCGCATGGCGCTGTAGCAGTCCGCGGCGGCGAGGATGCGGGCGGGCTGATCGAGCGCAGCTCCGCGGCTGCCGCGGTGGTAGCCGGAGCCGTCGAGGCGCTCGTGATGCGAGCCGGCGAGGAGCCCGATCGGAGTGAGAGCCGGCGACTGGGCGAAGGCGCGCTCGCTGTAGTGCGGGTGCAGCCGTACGCGCTCCCACTCGCCGAAGCCGAGCGCTCCGGGCTTCTCCCAGATGGCATTTGACACGCCTACCCGCCCGAGGTCGTGGGCGAGCCCAGCGCGCCGCACGAGGGTCACGGATTCCGGCGGCAGGCCCACGCGCCAGGCGGCGGCCTCAGCCAGCTCGGCCACGCCGGTCGGATGCTGGCGCAGCCACGGCGACTTGAGGCCCGTGATCGCGGCGATGGCCGCGAACGCGGCGTCGATCCGGTCGCCTGCGACCCACTGCGCAGGCGCGGGCTCGGTGTCAAGCGCGAGCTCCCAGATCCGCGTCTCGTCGATCTCCGCGAAGATGTCGCCGAAGTTCCGCACGGCGAGCTCGGCGAGATCCGGCTCGTAGGCCTCGCCAGTTCGACGTTCCAGGACGCCGCACGCCGCCTTTGCGCCCCCGGCGGACAGGAAGAGCGAGGCGTCTCTCGCCACGTGCATGAGCCGCATCGGGAACGGGATCGCCTCGCCGGCGACTGCGGGGAATCCACGCCCGTCCCAGCGCGCGAAGACGTACCCCAGGGGATCCTGCACGCCGGAACCCAGGCCGAGCCACAACGCGAACCGCTGCGCGACCTCGCACATCGTCGCGAACGCCTCACGCGCCCTCGGCGCGGCATTGGCGATCGCGTCCTCGATCATCTTCGAACGGACCTCCGGGGGCCGGCCCAGCCCCACGTTGGACCTGTAGAACTCGAGGACCTCGGCAGGGTTGGTCGGGTCGACGAGGTAGAAGGCGGCGCGGTGGGCGATGTCGTCGCCGAAGAGCTGCGCGGCCTCATGCCCGTTCGACGTGCAGCCGGAGGCGTGGAGCAGCGCTACGTAGTACGTATCGGCAAGCTCCTCGGTGGAAGCGCCGGCGAGCTCGCCGAGGCGGACCGCCATCACGGCGGTGCGCAGCGCGTGCTCGAGCGGCTGCCCGGTGCCGAGGTCGGTTGCGATGGAGAGGGCGGCGACCACCTCGGCCAGACGGATCGGCTGCTCGACGCGATTGGACTGCTCCGTGCCTGTCGCGGGATCCACCGTCTTCACCGCGCGATACTAACCGCACGGACGAAGGCGGATCGGGCGCGCCTGGTAGCCGCGTGGGCGAAACCGCGGCTCCATGACGGCTGTTGCCGCCGGAGGTGTGATCGCCAAGGAGATCGGCGCTCGCTGGGGGGGCAAGCAGCGTGCGGGGGCCGAGACGGCGGGCATTGAGCTGGGCAACCCGGGAGCGTTCGCCGTTACAGCGAGCAGCCTCGTGACGATGAAGGTCAAGGGCAAGCCCGGCGATATGAAAGAGCTGGCCGAGGTCTTCGAGCGCGCCAAAGCCGCCGCCTGACCGGGCGGCCCGCCGCCGTCGGCCGAGGGGACGGGGCTATCTCAGCGTGGCCGACGCGGTCGTCCCGCGATGCTGCCAGGAGACGACGTGCCCGTCCAGCGTCAGGTTCGCGATCCCCTCGCCCGCGGGCTCGTCTCCGGTCTCGCAGTCGAGCGTGCGCGTCCCAGCGCGGTCGACTGCGATCACCGCCGCGCTGATCTTGTCGCCCTCGGAACAGGGTCCACCGCCTCCACCCGGGCCCAGCGTCTGGATGAACGCGAGCGAGCCGCGGTCGTCCATCACGAACGCGGGGATGATCGTGTCGCCGTAGGTGTCCAAGCGCGGAGCCACGCGGTGAACGGAGTGCCCGTAGCGGGCGTTCACCGAGAAGACCTGGTCGTACTGGCCCGAGGGATCGGAGAACTGCGACGTGGCGAACCCGACGTACTGGCCGACGATCACCGGCGGGGCCGCGTCGCTGAGCGCGCCGTCCTCCGACGGGGTCGTGGGGTAGAGCAGCGTGACCCGGTGTGTGGGCGCCAGCAGCTGTAGAGCCTGGAGTGGAACTTGAAGACCCGGATCTGGGCGGTGCTGACCTTCAGCGTGGCCGCCGCGATCGCGATGCGCGTCCGCTCCATGGAGCGGTTCTCGCGCTTCACGCGCGCCCGAACCAGCGCGCCCGGCGGACCGCGCCGAACTCTTCCTTCTCGGCGGCGTACTCGAGCGAGGGGTCGTTGCGCTGGGCCGCCGGCGCGTCGCCGCGGAGGAAGTTCACCTCGACCTTGCTGACGAGCCCGCCGCCGAACTCGGCGTAACAGACGCCCGAGCCCTCGTACGGCGCGGGCGGCTCGGCGCC
>JBKPDA010000291.1:0-10534 GCA_046727635.1 Actinomycetota bacterium
TGCCTGTTCGCGCCGCGGCGAGGTCCGCGAGTCCGAGGCGCGCCCGCTCCAGCTGAGCCTCCATGGCGGTCGCGGCGCGGCGGCTGGGGCGGCGCGCACATGCCTCGGCGGCCAGCCCGAGCGCGCCGACCGGCCCCCGGAGCTCGTGCTCGGCCATCGCCACGAGCTCCAGCCGCCGTCCGAGCACCACCACCCGCATCCCCGCGACGAGCGCCAGCGCCCAGCCCAGGGCCGCCAGCGCGATCACAGCGCCTCCATGAGCTTGTAGCCCACGCCGCGCACCGTGATCACGAAGCGCCGATCGCCCCCCGCGAGCTTGTTTCGCACCCGGCAGGCGTGGGTGTCGAGCGTCCGGGTGGCGCCCGGCGTCATGTAGCCCCAGACATCTCGCAGCAGCTCTGCTTTGGAGAACACGCGCAAGGGATCGGCCGCCAGCGCGTAGAGGAACGAGAACTCCTTGGCCGAGAGCTGCACCGGCTCGCCGCCGAGGTGGACGGAGCGAGCCAGGGGATCCACCGCCAGCTCCCCCACTCTCAACACCCCGCGCCCAGCGCGGATGTCGGCCCGTCGCAGCACCGCCCGGATGCGGGCCAGGAGCTCTCTGTAGGAGAACGGCTTCGGCAGGTAATCGTCCGCCCCGCGCTCGAAGCCGCGCACGCGGTCGAGGTCCGAGGCGCGACCGCTCACCACGATCACGGGCAGCGCGGGGTCCACGCGCGAGGCTCCGCCGTCGGCCGCCCTTACACGATCGAGCAGTGCCAGCCCGCTGCCGTCGGCCAGTGTGAGATCGAGCAGCACGAGCTCGGAGCGGCGCACTTCGAGCGCCCGCCAGCCCTCCGCCACACCGGGCGCGACGGTGACCTCGAAGCCGTCGGCGGCGAGGTTGTCGGCCAAGAACGCGGCCATCGCGTCGTCGTCCTCCACCAGCAGAACGGGCCTCGGGGCTTGCGATCTCACGCTTCCCTAAGCTGCTCGCTCGCGTTCTTCGCCCCCCGCGTGCAATTGACGTTGCATGTCTTCAAACGTGGGAGGAATCCGGCTTAGAATGCCGACGCGCCCGAGCCCGTCTGCGGGCGCGACTCACTCATGGACCATCACATCACCAAGCGCGGGAACTACGAGTCTGGTTCCGACTACGTGCTCGAGTACGGCGAGCTGCGCTTCACCTTCAACGAGCGCGACTTCACCGAGCGCGTGGAGCAGGCCGCGATGAAGCTCGGCTTCGTCCGCGGCTCGCTCGAGGCCGAAGAGCGCGAGGACCTGGTGAACCTGGCCGTGAACGGCGAGGTGATCGAGGCGGCCTCGGAGCTCGGCCACCACATCAACTCGTGCTGGGGCGACCTGGCCGGCCCATCGGTCCGCTCGCTGGTGCTCTGGCTGCGCCGGCTCGTGTTCCGCGGCGCGTGGCTCGACCAGCGCGTGAAGGAGGGCGAGCTCGAGGTGGTGTTCGACGACACGACGCAGACGTTCGGCTACGCGCAGCCCGATCGCGACTGGGAGCTCGTGGAGCTGAGCCCCGAGCCTTCTTGGTCGCGCGTGGCCTATAGGCCCTAGCCGAGCAGGTCCGCGCGCGTCGTGCCCGAGCCCGGGCCCACCGTGCCGTTCTCCAGCACGATCCTGGTGGTGGCCACGCGTAGCGGCTCTGGCGCCTGGCCGACTACCGCAATCACGGTCAGCGAGCCGCCTTCCTCGGCCTTGCGCGCAGCTCCGAACACTCGGCGGGATACCGCTGGCGGCAGCGCGTCCAAAGAGTCGATGACGATCACCGCGTCGCGGCCCCGCTCGACCGCGCGCTTGGCGCGCTCGATCGCCATCTCGGCGACCTGGGACTGCTCCTCCACGGGGCCGTCGAAGGCGCCACCGGCCACGGTGACTCCGGACTCGCGGCGCCACTCGGTGACCTCCTCGGGGCGTACGCCGGCCAGGACGACCACGAGCGCCAGGTCCGGCCGCTGCTCCGCGAGGGTGCCCACGATCCTGCGCAGCAGCGCGGTGGCGCCTGCGCCGGGCGGTCCCGCGATGGCGACCCGCGAGCCCTTCCCGTACGGCGCTCCGTCGAGACCCTCGGGCGCAGGCAGGCGCTCAGCGGCGAATACCGGCGTGAGCTGGTCGAAGCGCGGGCGGTCGGCCGGCGGCTCCGGCGGTCCCCCGTTCACGCTGTCCACGCGGACGAGCGACGGGTAGCGCTCGGAGCGCCGCGGCGGGCGCACGGGCCCGCTGATCTCGTCGCCCGCGCGCAGCTCGCAGCGGCGGATCTGGGCCGGTGAGACGTAGACGTCCTCGCGAGAGTGTGCGAACGGGTCCGGCCTCATGAAGCCGCTGCCGTTCGGGAGGATGTCCAGCACACCGGTGCGGATGTCCTCCTCCTCGGGCTCGGGCTCCTCCTCGGGCTCGGGCTCCTCCTCGGGCTCGGGCTCCTCCTCCGGCTCCGGCTCTTCTTCGGCGAGCTCGGGCTCGCCCTCCTCGACGGCCTCGACGTCTTCCGCCTCGTCGGACTCCGTGTCTGCGTCCTCGGAAGGCGGCGAGCCGTCACCGCCGCCCTGGCTTTCGATGATGGCGCCGATCAGGTCCTCTTTGCGCAGCCTGCGATAGCCCTCCACGCCGAGCTCCGACGCGATGGCGTGGAGATCGGCAAGGGGCGACTGCTCGAGCTCTTTACGGTCGAGAACGGACATGTGCCTCCTAACGTGCGGTCGCGGCGCCGGCGTCCACGAGGCCGCGCAGCCATTCTGCGAACTCGGGGCGCGTCTGCCAGTCCGCGGCGAAACGCTCGATGCCCGCCGTGGTGAGCGGGTGGTCCAGCATCTGGCGCAGGACCTTGGCCGGCGCGGTAGCCACCTCGCAGCCCAGCCGCGCGGCGCTGACCACGTGGCCCGGATGGCGCAGCGAGGCGGCTAGCACCTGGGACGCGACACGCCCCGGCCGCAGCGCCTCCACGATCTCGCGCACCACCTCCGTGGAGTCGACTGAGATGTCGTCGAGCCGCCCCATGAAGCAGGAGATGTAGGTGGCGCCCGCCTCGGCCGCCAGCAACGCCTGGTTGGCCGAGAAGACGAGCGTCATGTTCACGGGGATGCCGTCACCGGAGAGCTCCTTGCAGGCCGCGAGCCCGTCCTTCGAGAACGGCGTCTTCACCACCACGTGCTCGTGCAGAGCCGACAGCGCGCGGCCCTCGGCAACCATGCCGGCGGCGTCGCTGGATACGACCTCAGCTGACGTGGGACCGTCTACGAGATCGCAGATCCTGCGAATGATGTCGCCGGGATCGCCTTGCTCCTTCGCGAGCAGCGAGGGGTTCGTGGTGGCGCCGGAGAGGATCCCCCAGCCCGCGATCTCCTCTACTTCCGCGACGGAGCCCGTGTCAATGAAGAGCTTCATCGGGCCTCCGATGATGACAGACGTCCCACAGAGTCCAGCACGAGATCCATCAACTGCGGCAAGGCTCGGTCGACGCTCGTGTTGTCGATCACGGTCACTCCCTCCTCCCGCGCACACGACGCGAGGTGGTCTTGAAGCTTGCGGATCTGCTCGAAGCGCCCGAGGTAGCGCTCCGGCGGCCGGTGCCCGCCGCGCATCGCGAAGTGGCCGCGGTGGAGCGCCTCGTCCTCCACGACGAGCAGCGCCTCCACAGCGATGCAGCGGTCGCGCAGCTCGTCGGGGATCGTGCCGGGAATGAGGTGGATCCCCTCGAGCACCATCGGTGTGTTCTCCGTACAGGCGCGATCCACGATCGCGTCGACCCCTGTGGCGATGGCCTGTGCCTGGCGCGTGAAGCCCACGAGGTCGGGGTCGCCTCCGGCCTCCTCGGCGTCGATCGCCTCGCCCGCCTCGAACGCGGAGTAGTGCACTACCGGCATGAACTCACGCGAGAAGAATGCCCTCAGCACCTGACGGATCACGTCCGTGGCGATCACCCTCGTGATGCCGAGCCGCGAGGCGAGCATGCTGGCGAGCGTGGACTTGCCGACGCCCGTGCTGCCGCTCAGCATGACCACGAGCGGCTTGTCGAGGCGGTCGAGCCGGTCCCACTCGTGGAAGCGCCGGACCGCGCCCTCGCCCTCCTCGGCTCGCACCACGTCCTCGATCAGCTCGCGCAGCTCGCCGGTGTCGATCCGGCGGCCCGGCCGCTCGTCGAGGCGGCGCTCCACAAGCACCGCAATTTCGTAGGAGCGCTCCGGCGACAGGCCCGACGCCGACAGCTGCTGCGCCGTAAGCCCCTTCGAGTAGGGCAGGCCGGCGCGGTCGCGGCTGTAGACGATCGTCTCAGGCATGGTCGTGCAGGGAGAGCAGCTCGGCGTCGAGATCCGCGTCGAGCGCGATTGGACGGTTGCGCAGGAATACCACGCGCGCGCCCTCGCGCTCGGCACGCTCGGCCACCGTGTCGATCGCGGCAGCCTTCAGCTCGACGAGATAGAGGTCGCAGCGCTCCGCCGCGGCGCGCGCCAAGTCGGAGTCGAGCTCGCCGCGGCGCGCCAGCGCCGAGGAGGCCACCACCGGCTCCACTCCGTCGCAGCGCACCGCGCTGGTGCTGAACAGCGCCACGCGCGCGTCGGCGGGCGGCCGCTCCACCGGCTCGGGCACGAGCTCGCAGGCGAGCACGCGGCTGAAGCGCTGCTCGATCGCGCCTGCCAGCGCGCGGTCGCCGCCCATCACGAGCGCGAGGTCGGCGCGGCGGAGGTGGTAGCTGCCGAGGCCCTGCAACACGTCGGCGCCGCGGCCCACCACGCAGAGCGTGCGGTCCACTTCGACCGGAGGGATGCAGGCGCCCGAGCCCTCGAAGAGGATCGTGTCGGGCTCGAGCGACATCGCGAGCGCCGCGCCCTTCACCACGTTCGACTCGAACGGCTCGCCGACCAGGCCGCCGCCCACGCGCCGGCAGCCCACGGTGGGCACGCCCGCGATCGCGGCGTCCTCCAGGTAGTCGGAGGCGGCGTGCCGGCCGTTCGCGGCGATCTCTCTCAGATCCGCCAGCGACGTGTCCGCGCTCGCCAGCTGCGGCTCCGGCGGCCCGCCGCGGCCCATCGACACGATCACCGGCGCCGTGCCGCGCTCGCGCAGCAGCGTGGCCCAGTGCCCGGCGACCGCCGTCTTGCCTGTTCGCTTTCCGGTGCCGATCACGGCCAGCTTCGGGCCGTCGAAGTCCACGCGCGAATAGGTGGGCGGCTCGAGGCGCGTGCCCGGCAGCTCGTAGGCGAGTCCCAGGTGCAGCGCGAGCGCCGCGAGGTCGAGCTTCAGAGCAGGCGGCAGCACCGGCTCGTCCGCGAGGTCCACCACGGCGACCGCCACGCCTTCGCGCGCCAGCCGTTCCAGCGCGCCCACGTCGCGCTCGAGCGCGAAGCCGTAGTGCGGCACCGGATCGGCCAGCACCTCGCTCCGCACCTTCTCCTCGCCGCCGCAGAAGACCACCCCCGCGAGGCCGCGCTCGCGATCGAGCCGCGCGAGCGAGTCGCGGACCGCCGAGGGATGGTGCTCGCCGTCGATGAGCGCGATTACCGGGCCGCTCTCCACCCGCGCATTGTGGCTGGCGTCAGGCGCCGGCGCGCGAATGAGCCGGCGGCTCGAGGCCGTAGTGCCGGTAGACCGCCTGCTCCTCCTCCGGGCCGATCTCGTGCTCGCCCTTCGGCAGCGCCGGCGCCTCACGGATATGCCAGCGGTCGTACGGCACGATCACCGCGTCACCCTCGAGCGAGGCGCCCGCCAGCGGCACGAACGAGGAGCGCAGCCCGAACAGGCCGGTCTTCACAACAGCGAGGTCAGCCTTGCCGCTGCCGCCGAGATAGATCTCGGACAGCCTTCCGACGCGGTCGCCGTGGGTGTCGAACACCTCCAGACCGACCCACAGCTCTGCCGCCTCGGGGTCCACCGTGTGCGCTTCTCTCATCCCTCGTTACCTCAAATGGAGGATTCCAGGAGCGTACACCGATAAACCTCGACTAAGAGGGACTGGCGGTCCGGCGTCGAAAGCCGAGGCTTGACCAAGGAGGTTCTTCGCCATGCCTGAGGGTTACTGCGTGAAGGAACGCAAGAAGGTCGAGATCAAGGACGCCAAGCAGGTGACCATGAAGAACGGTCGCCCGGCCATTCAGGGCGTATGCCCTGACTGCGGCACCAAGATCTTCAAGATTGGGAAGCTGAGCTAGCCGGTCAGCGCGGCCGGCACCGGGGCGGACGTCCCCTTCACCTGTCGCCAGGTTGCCGCGTTCGACAGCGGTGGATACGTGTCGTCGGGCTCGGCGAACGAGTAGACGCCGTTCGCCGGGTCGGCCAGCGGCGAGACACCCGGTAGCGGCGTGAAGGGATAGAGCTGGATGCCCGCGTCGGTGGACTTGAACGGCGTGTAGTCCGGCGTGGTCGTGAAGAGGTCGTCGAGCGGCCGGTTCGTGGCCGCGTAATCGGTGATCGCGGGCAGGCCGAGGATCCGGTCGATCGCGCCAACCACAGACGTCAGGTCGTACGGCACCGTCGAGATGTAGTGGCGCTTGACCCACGGGCTGGCGATCCCGAGCAGGCCGCGGTACGCGCTCAAGTGGTCGCCCGTGCCCTGCGGATCGTCCTCCACCACGACGACGAGCGTGGAGCGCCAGTCGGGGCTGTGCGAGACGGCGTCGATGAGCCTGCCGGTGGCGGCGTCGTTATCGGCCACCTGCGCCTCGATCGTGGGATAGCCCGGCTCGTCCTTCACCGTCGTGTGGTCCTCGCCGAGATACACGTACTCGAGGGCGGGCAGCGAGCACTGCGCGCCGTACGTCGTCGCCAGCTTGCCGGTGCAATGGTGGCTCTCGAACTCCTGGAACTCCATCTGCCAGCCCGCCTCGCGCTCCACGTCCGGGAAATGGAGGTCGTAGTTGGGGAACACGGTCTGGTCCGCTTGCAGCGCAACCGGCAGCAGGTGCGACTGCTGCGCCAGCTCCTCGTTGTAGGTGCGGACGCTGAGGCCCGCCTTCCAGGCCTGCTGCGTGAGCAGGCCCGTGGCCGGGTAGTTCGTGTCGTCGGACCACGAGTCGGAGACGTGGTCCACGTGAGTGCCGACATCCGAGGCGATCGCGCGCTCGTACACGTCGCTCACGCTCCCCGCGTCCTCCCACATGTGGCCGACCACGCTGGCGAACCCCTCGTAGGAGAAGTTCTGGGACTCGGAGAACTGGCGCTCGAGCGCGTGGAGGTTGGGCGTCACCGACTCACCGAACAGGACGAGCGCGTTGCCCGGGCCCGGGTGCAGGTCGCCGAGGTCCATGTCGTATGTCTTGTTCTCCCGGGTCACGTAGATCACGTGCTTGATCGGGCCGCGGCGCCCGGCGAGCACCGGGTTCTGGAGAGCGCCCGACGGCGTGAGCGTCGCGCGCGTACGAGCGGTATAGGCGGCGAGCGTCGCGTCGTCGGGCACGGCCAGCGACTCGAGGGTGCCGACCGTCGCGTAGGCGCCGTCGACGCTCAGCGCCGCGGGATCGGGATTGAAGTACGGCACGGTGGCCGCGGCGCTGTGTGCCAGCCCGCGCGCTGTGACGATCTCGAGCTTGGTCCCTTGCGGGTCGAGCGCAACGGCCACGGGGTACCAGCCGGTGGGGATCAGCCCGCGCAGCCGCCAGGGCTTGCCGGCGGAGGGCGGCGGGTCGAGCACGGCGACCGCATTGTCGGCGCCCAGAGACACGTAGGCACGACCGCTCGGCGCCACCGCGATCGCGTTCGGCGCGTCGGTGCGGCGCCCAAGCTGGGCCAGCTTGGTCAGCGTGGTGGTGGCGCCCACGGCGGCGAGCGTCGCGTCGCCGGAGTCCGTAGCCAGGAGAGTGCCGTCATGCGCCAGCGCGAGGCCGGTGGGCTGGAGGCCGACGTTGATCGGCTTTGGGGCGCTGCCTGCGGTGGGGATCGCCGTGACCGCGCTCCCGCGCCAGGCGCTCGCGTAGAGCGTCTTACCGTCCCGGCTCAGCTGGAGCTGATCGGGCGTGGGAGCGGACACCGTCTTCGGAGCGCCGCCGCCGAGGTCGAGCCGCGCCACCGCATTCGCCTGCGGCTCTGAGGCCCACAGCGTGCGCTCGTCCGAGGACAGCGCGAGACCGGCCGCGAAGCTGCCTACCTGCAGGTCGGAGCCCTGGGTGACCAGGCCGCCGACGCCGACGTTCAGCACATGGACCACACCATCGGTGCCGCCCGCGACGAACGCGCGCGACCCGTCCCGGGTGAACACGATCGACTGGAACGCGTCGCCCACGGTGAGCGCCTGGCGCACGAGACCGGTGGCGGCGTCGATCACGTCGATCGACACGCTCCCGATTGGTCCCTCCGAGGCGCCGCCCTGGATCGGCGCCCCCGCGATCACGAGCACCGTGCGACCGTCGGGCGATACCGCCGCGCCCGTCGGGAAGCTCTCCAGCGGAGTGATGCGCCCGGCCGGGTCCGCCCACCTACCTGTGGGCAGCTCCACCGGCGTGGCGAGTGCAGTCGCAGATCCGATCAGCGACCACGCGACCGCCAGCACCATCCCCCACCTGCGCAGCGTCGCGCAGACCTCCATGTCCCGCACAACAACCCCCTGTAGTAGCCCCGCGGCGCGTGAGTCTGGAGATCGCGTGGGGCGACGGTGTGAAGAAGTCGGTTAGCCCGTGGCCGTCTCGCCGAGCAGCGACGGCGACTTCTCGTAATCGTAGGTCCGCGGGTCGAACGTGAGGATCGCGTCCTGCTCGTGGAACGGGTACTTGCGATAGACGGTGACCCGCTCCGGCGACGCCTCGATCAGGTTGTAACAGGGCTTCGTCTTGCCGCGCAGGCGCGTGGTGGAGACCGTGCCCGCGTTCACCACGAAGAGGTCCTCGAGGCGCCACGCGTACGGCACGTGCTTGTGCCCTGAGAGCACCAGGTGGCAGTCCGCGCGCTGGAGGCACTCGAGCGCGTCGCCCGCGTCGTGGACCACGTTGCGCTCCCGGCCCGTGCCGGGCACCGGCAGCAGGTGGTGGTGCAGCACGAAGATGCGCAAGTAGGCCGACGCGTCCGAGAAGGACTCCTCGATCCAGCCGTAGCGGCCGCGGCCGATCGTGCCGTGGTCGAGGTCGGGCTCGGTGGAGTCGATCGCGACGATCGCGACGCCGTCCACCGTGATGAACGCCGAGCGGTCGCCGAACAGCTCCTCGAAGTGCACGTAGCCGACGTTGCGCGAGTCGTGGTTGCCCGGGATCACGATGATGCGCTCGCACTCCACGCGGTCGATGTACTCGCGCGCGGTCTGGAACTCCTGGCGGAACCCGTCGCTCGTGAGGTCGCCGGACACGATCACCACGTCGGGCTGCAGCTCGTTGAGCTCCGCGATAGCGCGCTCCAGCAGGCTCGGCACGAAATGGGGCGAGCCGCAGTGGAGATCCGACATCTGGGCGATCGTGATGCTGTTCATGCGCGCTGGCGCCTCAGGCTCTCCTCTAGATGAAGGTCCTCCGGCACATTAGCTTCCCCGCGCAGCGCCGCCCTCACGGTTAAGAAGTCGCGCACTTCGGCCACGTCGTGAAGGCGCAGGATCGTCGCGCCGGCGTCCACGCCCTCGCCGATCGCGGCCAGGGTGCCGGCCAGGCGGTCGCGCGGCCGCCGCTGCGTGAGCGCGCCCACGAAGTCCTTGCGTGACACCGCCAGCAGGATCGGGCGGCCGAGCTCCCGCAGCGCGGCGAGGTTGCGCAGCACCTCCACTGTCTGGGCGGGCGTCTTTGCGAAGTCGGGGCCCGGGTCCACCACGATCTGCTCCTCGGCGACGCCGTGCTCCCCCGCGAGCGCGATCCGCTCGCGCAGGAACGCGAGCACGTCCTCGACTAGGTCGTCGTAGTGCGGAAAGGTCTTCTCCTTCGGCCTCACGCGCGTGTGCATGACCACGAGCGCCGCGCCGCTCGATGCGCAGGCGTCGGCGAGCTCGGGGTAGAGGAGGCCGCTTACATCGTTGATCATCGCGGCGCCGGCCTCCACCACGGCGTGGGCCACCTCGGGCTTCCAGGTGTCCACGGACACCAGGAAGCCGTCGGCCGCAAGCCTCTCGACCAGCGGAAGCACCCGGTCCAGCTCCTCCTCGGGGCTGATCGGCGGGCGGTCCGTGACGCCGGACTCGCCGCCCACGTCGATCAGGTGGGCGCCGGAGTCGATCATCTCGTGTGCGAGCTCCACTTGCGCGTCGAGGTCGCCCGTCCGCCCGCCGTCCGAGAACGACTCGGGACTGGCGTTCACGATCCCCATCAAGAGCGGCCGGCCCGGCTCGAGCTCGAGCGTGCGGCCAGGCAGGCGCAGCGTGGTCACGGGCCCGCGATCCCCTCGGCCGCCGCCAGGTCCTGCCAATCGTCCAGCTCGTTCTCGATTCGGGGCGCGTCCCAGCCCAGCTCAGGCGCCATCGCCTCGGCCACCGCGCGCGGGGCCGCCGCGCCCTCCCCCACCAGCTGTGGCGCCGCCAGCAGGCCGAGGCGGGTGCGCCGGAGCAGCACGTCCCCCACCGTGCGGGCCTGCTCGTGGCCGGCGGCGAACGGCGCCTCGGCCACGAGGTCGGGCAGGTCGGGCACGATCCGGCGTGCCAGGC
>JBKPDA010000292.1:0-8433 GCA_046727635.1 Actinomycetota bacterium
TCCCCGGGCGGATCAGCGCCACCCCGCCGAGCGCGATCAGCGCGCTGCCCAGCCCGACGAGCAGCCACGGGATCGACTTGAGCGGGAGCCCGAACAATCCCGGCAGCGAGCGCACGGCCTCGAAGTCGCCGTGCACCGCCACGAGCTGCTTGTTCACCGGCGCCACCAGCGCCACCGCCGCGGGGATCTCCTTCTCCGCGTGGGCGATCGCCGGGTGCCGCGACATGTCGACGTGAAGCGCCGGGACCATCTGCGTGAACAGCTGGTCGGCCATCGCTCCGACCGTGTTGAAGTTGCTCACGAGCGCGTTCAGGCCCTGGGTGGACAGCGTGGTGTCGAAGCGCCCCACGATGCGCTGCCCGGCGGGGGCGTCGCTCCAGAGCGAGAGGACGAACGGCTCGGCGACGATCCCCACGCCGAGGACGATTGAGGCTATTGCGGCGAGCGTGCGAGTGGGCCTCACGCGGAGAAAGTTCGCGCGAGGCCTCCAGTTGGATCAGTTGCGCCGATGCCCTGGAGCGGCTCCACCCGCAGCCCCATCTCTAGGTCGAGCGCGAGCGGGAAGAGATCGCGAGCCAGCTCGCTGTACACACCCGGCGGGATCAGGGCGGCCAGCTCGCGGTCGAGCACGTCGAGGCCGGCGCTGACCAGCCCGGGACGGGGACCGCGCGCGTTGTCCTCGAGGGCGACGACGTTCCCCGCCGCGTCCACCTCGATCGTGTCCAGGCCACCGGTGTCCGGCACCCATGTGGCGCAGATCGTGGCCGAGGCGCCCGACTCGATGTGCTGGCCGACGATGCGCTGGAGCGGCGCGTCGGTCGGCGAGTCGCTGCGGACCACGACGATCGGCAGGTGGCGCTCGAAGTGCACCAGGCCGCCGCGAACGCCACCGGCGCTGCCCATCAGCACCGGCTCCTCGACGGTCTCCAGCCTGCAGGTGTGCGGGTGCTCGGGCACCTCCGCGTCCACCACCACGAGCTCCGCGCCCGCGCGCGCGAGGTACTCGATCTGGAGCGTCAGCTCGTCGGGGCTCGTCCCGCGGCCGGCCGCAAGAAGCATCACCTGCATGAGTCCACCTCCGCCTCGAACTCGGCCACCAGCTCGTGATAGGTCGCGCGCATCCCACGCTGTATCGGTATGGATGGCTTCCAACCCAAGCTCCGGCGGGCATTTGCCGGATCAAGGCACGAGCGGGTGAGCTCGCCGTCGCGCAGCGGGGCCAGGAGCGGGTCGATGTCCGCCCGCGCCTCCTCGCGCAGGATCTTGAAGACGTCGCGCACGCTGGTCTCCACAGAGGTGCCCACGTTGAACACGCCCTCGGTGCCGCTGGCGGCGCGCAGGCAGGACACAACGTCCTGTACGTGCAGGTAGTCGCGGGTGGCGTCGCCGAAGCCGAACAGGGTAGGGGCGCGGTTCTCCCAGAGCAGCCGGGTGAAGATCGCCACCACGCCGGCCTCGCCGTGTGCGCTCTGGCGCGGGCCGTACACGTTGCCCAGGCGGCAGACCGCGTGCGGGATCCCGGAGGCGTTGGCCCAGGTGCGCACGTAGCACTCGGCCGCCCACTTGGACGCGCCGTAGGGGGAAAGAGGCGCGGGGCTCCGGTGCTCGGGCGTGGGAAGGGGAGCTTCGTCGCCGTACAGAGCCCCGCCCGTAGAGGTGAACACCACCGGCGCGTCGTGGCGGCCGGCCGCCTGCAGCACGTTCAGCGTGCCGCGGACGTTCACCTCGCAGTCGCGAACGGGGTCCTTCACCGAGGCGGTGACCACTGCCTGGGCGGCCAGGTGGAACACGCACTCGGGCTTCGCCGACTCGAAGGCCGCATCCAAGGCGCTCGCGTCGGTGATGTCCAGCGCGGCCAACTCGGCCCGAGGATCGAGGTTCGTGGTGCGGCCGCTGCTTAGGTCGTCGACCACCACCACGTCGTAGCCGTCGCCCAGCAGCGAGTCCACGACATGCGAGCCGATGAAGCCAGCGCCGCCGGTGACGATTGCGGTCCTGGTCATGCGCCTCGAGTAATCGACCGCAACTTGCAGGGATTTAGCGAGTGCGCTCGACGAATGTCCGATGTACCGGCGCACCAGCGAGGGCTACTGTGCCGGAGCCCCCTTCCTCGTCCTCAGGATTCGCTCATATGCTGGCCCACTTCCCCTCGAGCGGCTAGCCGTGCAGGCGACCCGGCGCTTCGGCCGCCGTCCGCGCACGCAGCTCGACAATCGATTCGAGAGCGCCTTTCGCGAAGCCTCGCTCGGCATGGCCTTCGTGAGCGTCAGCGACGGCAGCTTCGGCCGCTTCATCGACGTCAATCCCGCGCTCTGCGAGATCAGCGGCTACGCGGCCGACGAGCTACGGCAGATGAGCGTCGACGCGCTGGCGGATCCGCCAGACCGCGAGGGCGACCTCACGCTGCTGCGCGAGCTGTCGGCCGGTGAGGCGCGTCGCTACGAGGTGGAGCGCCGCTGGCGCCACGCGGGCGGGCAGCACGTGTGGGTGATGGTGAGTGCCTCGCTGGCGCGCGATCCCGCCGGCGCTCCGCAGCATGCGATTCTCCAGCTGCAGGACATCGACGAGCGCAAGCACCTCGAGCGCCAGCTGGAGCACCTGGCCGATCACGATGCGCTCACGGGCCTCTACAACCGGCGCCGCTTCGAGCGGGAGCTCGGCCGCCAGCTCGCGTACGTGCGCCGCTACGGCGGGCAGGGCGCGGTGCTCATGATCGATCTCGACGACCTGAAGCGCGTGAACGATTCCTTTGGTCACGCGGCGGGCGACCAGCTGATCGCGGGCGTGGCCGGCCTGCTGCGCGCCCGCCTGCGCAGCACTGACGTGGTGGGCCGCATGGGCGGCGACGAATTCGCCGTGCTGATGCCGCGCGCCACGCCCGCCGAGGGGGAGGCGCTGGCCGTGGAGCTGAACGACGTGGTGCGCGATGGCCAGGCACTGCCCGTGAGCGCGAGCATCGGCTTGACGTTCTTCGACGATCGCAACGAGCTCACGCCCGAGGACGTGATCGCGTGTGCCGACCACGCCATGTACGCGGCCAAGGAGGCGGGTCGCGATCGCTACGTCTCTCAGGGGCGGGGCGGCGCCTGCAGCCAGCGGCTCACCTGGCCCGGCCGCATTCGCAGGGCGATCGATGAGGATCTCTTCCAGCTCCACTCGCAGCCGATCCTCGATCTCAAAACCGGCGACGTGCGCCAGCACGAGCTGCTCATCCGCATGCCCGGCGACGGGGACGAGCTGATCATGCCGGCGGCGTTCCTCTACACGGCCGAGCGCTTCGGGCTCGTGCGGGAGCTGGACCGCTGGGTAGTGGCGAACGCGATCGAGTTGCTGGCCGCCGCGCGCGGCGAGCTGCGGCTGGAGGTGAACCTCTCGGGCGAGTCGCTCACCGATCCCGACCTGCCGCTGTTCGTAGAGAGGGAGCTGCAGCGCGCGTCGGTGAATCCCGCCGACCTCATCTTCGAGGTGACCGAGACGGCCGCGATCGCCAACCTTGCGCAGGCGCGCTCCTTCATCGAGCGCTTGGCGCAGCTCGGCTGCCGCTTCGCCCTCGACGACTTCGGCGCCGGCTTCGGCTCCTTCTACTACCTGAAGCACCTGCCGCTCGACTATCTGAAGATCGACGGCGAGTTCGTGCGTAACCTGCCCACGAGCAAGACGGACCAGATCCTCGTGGGCTCGGTGGTGGAGCTGGCCCGCGGCCTCGGCAAGCAGACGATCGCCGAGTACGTGGGGGACGCGGCCACTGTCGATCTGCTCAGGGAGATGGGCGTGGACTTCGCCCAGGGCTTCCACACCGGCCGCCCGCGTCCGGTGGCCGAATCGCTCACTTCCTGAGCCCAGCGGGCCGATACGTACCTGATGCGTTCCCGGCTTCTGCTCGGCCTGGTGATTTGCCTCTGCTGCGCGGCTCCAGCCGCCGCGGCTACGCCCGCGCCGCCGACCGGCGCCGCCTGGCCGTTCAAGCAGCTGCCGCCCGGCGTGACGGTGACGCAGGCACAGGCAGTCCGGGTGGCCGAGCACAGGGTGGGACCCGGCCGCCCGGCGGTGTACTTCGCGCGCTCGACCAGCGGTGTGCCCATGTGGGAGGTGGCGTACGCGGGGCGGCGCAACGTGCTCACCGAGGTGGACGTGGACGCGCGCAGCGGGCGCATCCTGCACGCGTGGACCGGCTGGCACGCGAACTACCGGATGAGCCGCGGGCACTTCGGCGCGCTCGCCGACAGCTGGTGGGTGTGGCTGCCGCTCTGCCTGCTGTTCGTCGCGCCGTTCTTCGACTTCCGCAGGCCCTTGAGGCTGCTTCACCTCGACCTGCTGATGCTGCTCGCCTTTGGCGTCTCCCACCTGTTCTTCAACCGGGGCAACTACCTGGCGTCGGTGCCGCTCGTCTACCCGGTGCTCGGCTACCTGCTCGTGCGAATGCTCTGGCTGGGGTTCCGGCCGCGCGCCGGCCGCGGGCCTCTAGTTCCACACGCGCGCGCGAGCTGGCTCGTGGTGGGCATCGTCGTGCTCGTGGCGTTCCGGGTGTTCGTGAACGTGGACACCGCCAAGGTGCTCGACATCGGGCAGGGGGGAGTGGCCGGCGCCGGAGCGATCGAGAAGCACCGGCCGATCTATGTGGGCGATCGCCTCCACCGTGACACCTACGGGCCCCTCAACTACATCGCCTACGTGCCGTTCGTGCGGGTCTCGCCGTCGAGCCTCTACTCGCCTCAGCCGCCGGCCGCGCACCTCGCCTCGATCTTCTTCGACCTGCTCGTGCTGCTCGGCCTGTTCATGGCAGGGCGGCGGCTGCGCGCCGGTCCGGAGGGCACCAAGCTGGGGGCGGCGCTGGCGTTCGCGTGGGCCGCGTATCCGTACACGCTCTACGCGCTCGCGCTGAACACCAACGACGCGCTCGTGGCGGCGCTGCTCGTGTTCGCGTTCGTCGCGCTGCGCTCGGCGCCAAGGCGGGGGGTCTTGATCGCCGCCGGCGCGGCCGCCAAGTTTGTCCCGCTCGTGCTGGCGCCACTGTTCGCCACGGGCACCGGGGAGAGGCGCGCGCGGCCGCTTGGGCTGTTCGCGGGCGCGCTCGTCGCCACCCTCGCCCTGCTGTTCGTCCCATTCATGCCCCACAGCGGCCCGCGCGGGCTGTGGGACCTGACCGTGGGCTACCAGCTGCACCGCCAGACGCCGTACAGCCTCTGGACGCTCTACCCGTCGCTTGGCTGGTTGAAGGCGCTGCTCGCGGTCGGCGCGGTCGGGCTCGCCGTGGCTGTCGCGTTCGTGCCGCGGCGGCGCGAGCCGGCACAGGTGGCGGCGCTCGCGGCGGCCGTACTGATTGCGGTGCAGCTGCCCAGCGCGTACTGGTTCTACTTCTACGTGGTGTGGTTCGCACCGTTCGTGTTCATCGCCTTGTTCGCGAGCCAGTTGGCGCTTGACATACCACCGAGTATTCAGATACCGTCCGGTACGTGGGAGCTCACACCTTCCTCTTCACCGACCTCGTGGGCTTCACCGCCCTCGCAGCGGCCGAAGGTGACGACCGCGCCGCAGAGGTAGCGCTCGAGTTCTACGCACGAGTCCGCCGGCTCCTGCCGGACCACTGCGCCGAGGAGATCAAGACGATCGGCGACGCGCTGATGCTGCGTTGCGACGATCCGGGCGACGCCGTGCGGCTCGGCCTGCGGATCGTCAGCGACCTGGAGGCCGTGCCCGGCTTCCCGGTCGCGCGGGTGGGGGTGCACACCGGCAGCGCGGTGACGCGCGACGGCGACTGGTACGGCACCACGGTGAACGTGGCTGCGCGCCTCTGCACTGCCGCCGGGGCAGGCAGCGTGCTGGTCAGCGAGGACACCTGCCGGGCGGCCGGCAGCCTGCGCAAGATCGACCTGGGCGAGAGCCACCTGCACTGGCTGAAGAACCTCACCGATCCGGTCGAGGCGCGCCTGGTCAGCGAGGCCCGCCGCCACTGCCCCATCACCAGCATGCGCCCACCGCGAATCCAGCTCACGAGGACGGTGACACCATGACTTCCATCCCGCCCGGCCCCCGCTATCCGCGTCCGCTCCAGACGCTCGGCTGGGTCAAGCGTGTCGGTCCGTTCCTCGAGCGCTCCCGCGCTCGCTACGGCGACACATTCACACTGCGCATCGCCCAGGAGGGCGTATGGGTCCTGCTCAGCAACCCGGAGGACGTGCGGAAGGTCTTCACGGGCGACCCGGGCGTGTTCCACGCCGGCGAGGCCAACATCGTCCTGCGGCCGATCCTCGGCCATCACTCCGTGCTGCTGCTCGACGAGGCGGCTCACATGAGCCAGCGCAAGCTGCTCCTGCCGCCGTTTCACGGCGAGCGCATGCAGCGCTACGGCGAGGTGATGCGCGAGGTCGCCGAGCGGGAGATCGACGGCTGGCCGATCGGCAGCCCGTTCCAACTCTGGCCGCGAATGCAGGCCGTCACGCTCGAAGTGATCATGCGCGCCGTGTTCGGCCTCGAGGAGGGCGCGCGGCTGGACCGCCTGCGCTCGATCCTGCGCCACTCGCTCGACTGGGCCACGCGTCCCGCGCAGATGTTCCTCATGGCGGCGCTCGGTCCGGCGCGGCTCGAGGAGCTCGGTCGCTTCCGCCGCGCGCTCGAGCCGGTGGACCGCGAGCTGCTTGACCTGATCCGCGCGCGCCGCTCCGATCCGGCGCTCGACGAGCGCGAGGACATCCTGTCGCTGTTGCTCCAGGCGCGGCACGAGGACGGCAGCCCGATGGGCGACCAGGAATTGCGCGACGAGCTGATGACGCTGCTCGTGGCCGGGCACGAGACCACGGCCACCGCGCTGTCGTGGGCGCTCGAGCGGCTGGTGCGCCACCCTGACAAGCTCGAGCGGCTCCGCGAGGAGGCACTCGCCGGCCAGGACGAGTACGCGGACGCGGTGGCCAAGGAGACGCTGCGGCTGCGGCCGGTCATCCCGATCGTCGCGCGCCGGCTGACGGAGCCGGTGGAGCTGGGCGGCTACGAGCTGCCCGCGGGAGTGGCAGTGGCCCCCTGCATCTACCTCGTGCACCGGCGACCCGATGTCTATCCCGACCCCACCGCCTTCCGGCCCGAGCGCTTCCTCGAGCAGCCCGCCGGCACGTACACCTGGATCCCGTTCGGCGGCGGCGTGCGCCGCTGCATCGGCGGCAGCTTCGCGGTGTTCGAGATGAAGGCGGTGCTCGCGGCGATCGCGTCGCGCGTGTGGCTGTCTCCGGCCGACGCCACCTCCGAGCGGGTGGTGCGACGCGCCATCACGCTCACGCCCAACCGCGGCGCCGAGGTGATTGGAGTGGCCGCCTGATGGCTCGCCTCACCCGCAAGGAGAAGCAAGCGCACACGCGGAGCTGCCTCATGAAGGCCGCCGCGAAGGTGTTCGCTGCGCGAGGGCTCCAGCAGGCGTCGATCGACGAGGTGGCCGAGGAGGCCGGCTTCACCAAGGGCGCCTTCTACGCGAACTTCAAGAACAAGGAGGAGCTGTTCCTCGCGATGCTCGACGAGCGCTTCGAGGAGCGGCTCGCGGAGATCGAGCGCGTCGTCGGGAGCGACGACTGCCCCGAGGACCAGGCCCGGCAGGCGGGCGACGACTTCACCCGCGCGGTGGTTGCCGACCCGGAGTGGGAGCGCCTGTTCTTCGAGTTCTCCGCCTACGCGGCGCGCAACGAGGAGTTCCGCCAGGAGCTGGTGACCCGCTACCGGTCGCTGCGGTCGCGGGTGACCGACGCGTACCGCGAGCGGGCCGAGCGGGACGACTTCAGCGTGCCGATCCCGCTCGAGCAGATCTCGCTCATGACGTTCGCGATGGCGAAGGGCGTGGCGCTCGAGAAGCTGCTCGAGCCGGAGGCGATCGACGACGAGCTCTACGGCACGATGCTGCTGATCTTCTTCACCGGCCTGCGCGCTCTGTCGGAGTCGCCGGCGGTCGCATCGTCCTGAGCCTGTCACAGTCTTCTCGGGATGGTGTTTGGGATGCTCCTGGCGTTCGGCGCCTCGGCGTTGTTCAACGTCGCCGTCGCCGTGCAGGCGCTGGACGCCCGCACGGTTCCGCGTGACCACTCCCTGCGCATCTCGCTGCTGCGGCAGCTGGCACGGCGGCCGCGCTGGCGGCTCGGCGTGGCGCTCGCGGTCCTAGGCTGGCCGCTGCACGCCGCGGCGCTGCTGTTGGCGCCCCTCACGGCCGTACAGCCGGCGCTCGCCGCTGGGTTGCTGATCCTGCTGCTCGTGGCGTCGCGGACGCTGGGGGAGCGGGTGGGGCGGCGAGATGTGGCGGGCGTGCTTGCGGTGGTGGCGGGAGAGGCGGGACTGGCGTGGGCGGCTCCCAGCCGCAGCGCCACGCACACGCACGGGCCTGGCCTTGCGCTTGCGCTGATCGCGCTCGGCGCGCTCGCCCTGCTGCCCTACGCCTACCGGAACCGGCGCGCGGCGCACGGG
>JBKPDA010000293.1:0-8516 GCA_046727635.1 Actinomycetota bacterium
CCTTACGACCGGGTGCGCCCGAGGCGGAACTCTGTGCGCTCGCGCAGGCGATGATGTCCGGGTGCTGTTCGAGTGCGATCAAGTCCGCTTCCGTCGCGGCGAGACGGTGGTGCTCGAGGACCTGACTTTCGGCATCGGCGAGGGCACCACCTGTATCGCTGGACCGTCGGGGGCGGGTAAATCGACGCTGCTCAGGCTCTTCAATCGCCTGGCGGATCCCGCCGTGGGTACGGTGCGCTACCGCGGGCGCGATGTGCGCGACTACGAGGTGCTGGAGCTGCGGCGCGAGGTGGGGCTCGTGCCGCAGCTTCCCGCGCTGCTCGACGAGACGGTGGCGATGAACGTGAGCTTCGGGGCGCGGCTTGCAGGAACAGCGGCCGACGTGCCAGCAGCCCTGAGCTTCGCTGGGCTCGATGAAACGTTCGCGGGCAGGCCCGCCGGTCGGCTGTCGGTCGGGGAGCAGCAACGGGTGATGCTCGCTCGCGCCCTGGCGCTCGAGCCCAGGGTGCTGCTGCTCGACGAGCCGACATCCGCCTTGGATCAGCGTTCCAAGGCCGCGGTCGAGGGGACGCTGCTCGACCTGCGCGAGCGCCTGTCGCTGTCCTTTGTTTTCGTCACCCACGAGCTGGCGCAAGCCGAGCGGCTGGCGGACCGCATCGTGTGGCTCGAAGGTGGCCGACTAAGCGCGGGCCCCGCGCCGGTGCCCTCCTGATCGCCGCGATCCACATCACGCTCGGGCAGGTTGCGGCCACGCTCGCCCTGGTGGCGATCGCGGTGGCGGTCTCGGTGTGGCAGCGCGCCGACCTCGAGCGCGACATCGGGATCGCGGTGATCCGTTCCTTCATTCAGCTCACCGCGATCGGCTACGTGATCAAGCTGATCTTCGATCAGGACAACCTTGGGTTCGTCGTGGCGCTTCTCGCCGTGATGGTGTTGTTCGGCGCACTCACGGCGCGCTCGCGGGCGCGCAAGGTCCCGCACGCCTTTTGGCCGCTGCTGATCGCCCTCGGCCTGGCCGCCACGACGACGCTCGGGCTGGTGTTGGCACTCGGGGTGTTTAAGCCGCAGGCGCGCTACCTGGTGCCGGTTGGCGGAATGGTGATCGGCAACGCGAGGACCGCCGCCGCGGTGGCACTCAACCGCCTCGGTGACGAGGTGGTCGACTCGGCCAACAAGATCGAAGCCACGCTGGCCCTCGGTGCCACCAGCACGCAGGCCATCCGCCCGGTGCTGCGCCGCAGCCTGCGCTCCGGAATGATCCCCCTGATCGACTCGACCAAGACGACCGGGCTGATCTTCTTCCCGGGCACGATGGTTGGCATGCTGCTCGCCGGCGCGGCGCCGGTGGACGCGGTCCGCCTCCAACTGATCCTGCTCTATGTGCTGCTCGGGAGCGTGGCTCTTGGGGCGCTGACGTCCGTGCTCCTCGCTTACCGCAACTTCTTCACGCCCGCTCAGCAACTCCGCGAACTACCCGCGTGGGGGCTCGATGCATAAGGTCATTCGGGTTCAGTCCTCCCCGCGCCGTGCCTTCTCCGCAGGACGCGCGGCGCAGAGAACGGGGCGCCGATTCGGCGGCGCGTTCGAAAGGCGGCTCTCCAGCTGGGCTCAGCCCTTGAGCACTAGCGGGAGCACGAGCCCGAGGAAGAAGACGCTCTGCGCGCTGTGTACGGCGATGCCGACGAGCGCACTGCGGTAGCGCTTCGAGGGGTAGGCCCGGATGAACGTGTCGAGCAGCGTGGTCGGAATGGCCCACGTCACGTGCAGGTGGTAGACGGCGAAGAGCACGCCGTTTGCGAGCCAGTCCCGCCGGCCAAAGACGCCGTTCATCCGGGGGAGCAGGAGCCCGCGGAAGAGGAGCTCTTCGCCCAGGATGTTGAAGACGGCCAGCGCGCCGATGATGGCGAACCAGCTCGTCGATCCGGCCAGCAGCGTGTGTCCGGCGTCCGATCCGAGGAAATCGCTGAGATCGCGGCTCGGCGGGTGGGGCAGGCCGGGCATGAGCTGCTCGGCGCCGAAGATGGCCCGGCGCTCATGCTCGCCCCTCGACGGTCCTGTTCAGGGCGAGTCCCGCCACCAGCGATGCCAGCAACGCCACCGCTGCGGCGAGCAGGAATGCGAGCTGCAGGCCGCCGACCTGGGCGGCGGCGGCCGTGGATCCCGATGCGAGCAGGGCACCGCTGCGCTCGGTGACGACCACGCCCGCGAGGACGGCGACCCCGACGGCTCCGCCGAGCTGCACCGTGGTGCTCAGCAGTCCCGACGCGAGTCCGGCTGCGGCGTCATCGACGCGCTCTAGCGCGGCGGTCGTTATCGAAACGAACGACAGCCCTGCACCGATTCCGAGGATGATGAGGCTAGGAAGGACGTCGACCGCGTAGTCGGCGGCGACCGGCGCGTGGCCCATTCGTGCCATCCCGAGCGCTGCGATCGCGAGCCCGGCGATCGCGAGCGGCCGCGCTCCAACGCTTGCCACGGCGCGGTTGGCGACCGCGGTTGCAACGGCGATCCCTCCGGCCAGCGGCAAGTACGCGAAACCGGCCTGAAGCGGCGTGTACCCGAGCACCAGCTGCGTGTAGAGGGTGAGCAGGAACAGCGTCGAGATCGCTGAAACGCCGAGCAACAGCTGGAGCACGTTCGGCACCAGGGTGGCGCGGCGATGGAGGAATCCCCGCGGGATCAGGGGGGCCGCGCTGCGTCGCTCGATCGCGCCAAAGGCGGCCAGCAGCCCGACCGCGACGGCGAACAGCGAGAGCGTCGTTAGCGAGCCCCAGCCGTAGTCGCGGGCCTTGATCAGCGTGAACACGAGCGTCGTCATGCCCGCGGTGACGGTGGCTCCGCCGATGAGGTCGAAGTTCCGCTGCACCGCGACGCGGCTGTCCGGCAGCAGGCGTGGGACGACCACGAGCGAGGCGGCCGCGACCGGCACGTTGATCAGGAAGACCCACCGCCAGGAGGCGAGGTCGGTGATAGCGCCGCCGAGGAGGATCCCGGCGGCAAAGCCTAGCCCGGAGAGCGCGCCCCAGACGGTGAGCGCCTTCGCCCGCTCCTCCCTGGCCGGGAAGAGGCCGGCCACCAGTGCCAACGCGGCCGGCGTGGCCAGGGCCGCGCCGACCCCTTGGAGCACGCGGGCGCCGAGCAGCATCTGCTGCGACTGGGCGAGACCATCGAGTAGCGACGCGAAGCCGAACACCGCGGTGCCGATCAGGAAGATCCGGCGGCGGCCGAGCAGGTCTGCCACGCGGCCGCCGAGCAGGACGAGACCGCCGAAGACGACGATGTAGGCACTCACCACCCATGCCAGCGTCGCCTGGGAGAAACCGAGGTCGGACTTGATCGAGGGCAGCGCAACGTTGACGACCGTCTCGTCGAGGAAGACCATGAACTGCGCCACCGCCAGCGCCGCCAACGCGAACCAGC
Organism: Actinomycetota bacterium; assembly: GCA_046727635.1. Classification (GTDB taxonomy): domain Bacteria; phylum Actinomycetota; class Thermoleophilia; order Solirubrobacterales; family Thermoleophilaceae; genus JAICJR01. The sequence continues at coordinate 3,421 of JBKPDA010000293.1, forward strand.
GACGATTTGAAGGCATTGAGGTGGTTCTGTCAGGGATTTGTCTCATCTGGTCCTCCTAGATATCTGCGTGCGCACGCACGAGCGTCTTCATGAAGAGGGCGAGCGGGTGATCGCGAACGCCCCAAAGCGTCTTGACGTTCATGGCCGCACCGCCGTTGGGGAGGCGAAACCGGCGTCAGGCGCGGGCGCGTCGACGTAGGCGTAGGGGTGCTGGAAGGCGTGGAGCGCGTGGGCGCCGGGGACGTCGAATTCGAGTCGTTCGTCGCGGCGGACGTCGACGAGCTCGATCGTGACCCGGTTGGTCGCCTTGGTCCAGTAGAGCGAGATCGTGATCCCGTCGCTTGTGCGGCCGGCGAGCTCGCGGCGCTCGGTGGGGATGGTCGCGGTCATGGCTGGGTCCTCGTTCATCGGGTCGGGTTGGATGCGAGGGAGGGTCGGGCGGGCCTGGGTGAGGAGGCATCACCCACCGCCGAGTTCATCCGGGGTGATTTGCCGGCGCTCGGTCTCCGCGCGGGTGGGGACCGCTGATGCTTAGAGCAGGCCGAGCTCGCGCGCTCGCTTTACGGCGTCGGAGCGGGAGGCCACACCGAGCTTGCGGAAGATCGCGCGGGTGTGCGTCTTGACGGTGTTGAAGGAGACGTAGAGCTCGCCGGCGATCTCGCGCTGGGAGAGCTTGCTTGCGAGCAGGCGCAGGACGGCGAGCTCGCGCTCGGAGAGTTCCCAGAACGGAGCGCCATCGCCCTCGGGCGCTCGGACGGGGCGCAAGCGCAGTGTCCGCTCCGTCTGCTCGATGCGCGCACCTGCGAGCTCGTCCGCATCGCGTAGGGCTCCCACGATCGCGCGCGCGCGTGCGAGCAGGCGCCGGGCCGCGGGCGGCTCGCGCGCGCCGTGGCGGATCTCGGCCAGGGCAAGGACGCCATAAGTCTCGACGTGCCAGGCGTTCACGCGCGCGGCCAGCTCGACCCCCCGCTCGATCTCGGCCGAGGCCTCGCTCGCCGCGCCCTCGCGGGCGCGTGCGCGGCCCGTCACGATATGCGCGGCGGCCGAGAACGTGTGCTCCTCCAAGCCGGCCCGGCGCGTCAGCTCAAGCGCGTGGCGGGCGAGCGCTTCGGCCTGCGCTGCGTCCCCTAGCTCGAACTCGATCGCGGAGCGCACGCCGAGCATAAAGCTCGCCGGTCCCGCAAGTCCGGCCGCCTCCGCCGTTCGGCTGGCAGGCTCGAGGAGCGCCTTCGCTTCCGCTAGCCGCTGCGCCCACCAGAGCGCGCCGCCGAGGAGCAGCTGCGCAGGGAGGGCCGCCCCCGGGTCGGTCGCGATCGCCCGGCGCGCCGCCGCGATCGTTCCCTCGAGGTCACCGCGAAGCAGTCGCAACCACGCTCGCAGCGCCTCCAGCGGCGGCCCTGGGCCTTCGCCTTCGACCGCCGGGGGCGCGCTATCCGCGGCTTCGAGCCAGCGCTCGGCCTCGTCGAGCCGCCCCATGTGGGACGTCACCATCGCGGCAGCGAAGCAGAGCATCCGGTTCTCGGCGATCACGTTCGGCGGCAGGGCGTCCAGCCACCCGCTCACGGTCATGAGCTGTCGCTGCTCGAGGAGATAGGACCAGTGACGGCCCACGAGCGCGACCGCCGCATCAACATCGCCGGCGGCGTTGGCGTGATTGGCCGCCTCGACGATCATGCCGGCCGCGCTGTACCAGCTGCTTGCCCGGCGGTGAAGGGCAGCAACGGTGTCGGGCTCAGTTCGCTCGAGCTCGTGCCGGAGTAGCTCGGCGAAGAGCTGGTGGTAGCGGTACCAGTGGCGCTTCGCGTCGAGCGGGACGAGGAGCAGATTCGAGCGCTCGAGCTCGTCAAGGATCTGCGCCGATCCGTGGCCGTCCGTGACCGCGTCACACAGCGGCCCGCACAGCCTCGTCAGGATCGAGGTTCGGAGCAGGAACGACCGCAGCTCGGGCGGCTGGCGCGCGAGGACCTCCTCGGTCAGGTAGTCGACCACGTGGCGATCGTCGCCGGCGAACGCCTCGATCAGGCTGCCCGGGTCCGGCGTTCCGCGCAGGCTTAGCGCGGCGAGGTAGAGGGCGGCCGGCCAGCCTTCGGTGCGGATCTGGAGCCGCTCGATGTCTCGCGCGGACAGGCCTAGGCCGAGCGCGTCGTTGAGGAACGCGTTGGTTTCCTCGCCGCCGAAGCGGAGTTCATCCGCGCGTACTTCGGCCAGCTCGCCGCGCGCGCGCAGCCTGCCGAGCGGCAGGGGCGGATCCTCCCGCGTCACGAGCACGAGCCGGAACGAGCTCGGCGTGCGCTCGACGAGGTAGGCGAGCGCCTCGTGGATCTCCTCGTTCGTAATCAGGTGGTAGTCGTCGAGGACGAGCACGACTTCGCTGTGCTGCGACGCCAGGTCGTTCAGCAAGATCGGAAGCACGACATCGACGAGCCCGGCGCCCGGGGTGCTGTGGGCCGCCAAGGCCTGTGCGCCGAGCTCCGGTTCGACGGTGCGCAGCGCCGCGACGGCGTAGACGAAGAAGCGGGCGGGATCGTTGTCGTCCTCATCGAGCGACAGCCACGCCACCCGATCCGCCTCCGCCAGCCATGCCGCCAGCAGCGTCGTCTTGCCGAAGCCGGGCGGGGCTGCCACGACCGTTAGGGCCCTCTCCGTGCCCTCTTGCAGTCGCCGGACGAGTTCGCTTCGCGCGACGTACTCCGCCCGCACGGGCGGGCGCGTCAGCTTCGTTTCGAGCAGGACCGGCTCGGACGCGCCAGAGCGGTCCGCTTCGATCCGCTCGCTCGCTCTCGTCGGCTCCGTGAGCGGACTCTAACTCCCAAGGCGCCGCGCGACACGATCGCCCTGGGTGAACTTCCACATGGGCGAGGCGGATTCACCCAGTCGCCGCCGATGCTGGCCGCGTCATGCAAAACGACGCGGAAAGCGAGATAGCACGATGACGCAACGGGTCCGGATCACCGTCCGCGGCAGGCTGAGCCCGCGGCTTGCGAGCGCCTTCGAAGGGATGGCGCCCCGGCACCGCCGCGGCCACACCGACCTGATCGGCGAGACCGTCGACCAGGCGCAGCTCTACGGACTGCTGAGCCGTGTTCGTGACCTCGGGTTGGAGCTCGAGAACGTGACCGTGCTGCCCAAGACCGAGCAACCGCCCTCGCGCCGCGCCCAAACCTAGAAGGAGTCCCCATGTTCAGCTCCAGGCGCTCATACAACCTCGCGGCCCGCATGGGCCGCTGGAGCGCCCAGCACCGCAAGACGGCCATCATCGGCTGGCTCGCATTCGTGCTCGTCGCCTTCGCCATCGGCAATGCGATCGGCACGAAGCAGTTGGGCAACTCGCAGACCTCGCGGACCGGTGAGTCGGGCCGCGCCGACGCCGTCCTGCGCTCCACCTTCAAGCGCAACTACTCCGAGCAGGTGCTCGTCCAGGCTCGCAAGGGCACCTCCGCCGTGGACGTTCGTCGTGGCGTCCGCGATGTGGTCCGGCGGATCCAAGCCACGGGCGACGCGACCAACGTCCGCTCGCCCTACGCGGCCGGGAACTCGGGCCAGGTCTCGAAGGGCGGGCGCTCGGCGCTCGTGACGTTCGAGGTCAAGGGCACGGCCGACGACGGTCAGTACAAGCAGGTCGACAAGGTCGACCCGCTGCTGTCCGCGACGGCCGCGGCAGGTAGGGCGAATCCGTCGCTGCGCATCGAGCAGTTCGGTGATGCGAGCGTGAAGAAGGCCGTCGACAAGTCGATCAACGACGATCTCCAGAAGGCGACGACCCTGTCGCTTCCGATCACGCTGGCGATCCTAGTGCTCGCGTTCGGCGCCCTCGCCGCCGCAGGAGTGCCGGTGCTGCTGGCGATCACGGGCGTCATGGCCACGTTCGGCCTGGTGGCGATCCCGAGCCAGGTCGCGCCCGTCGACAGCGCAGTCAAGGAAGTGATCCTGCTGATGGGGATGGCTGTGGGTGTCGACTACGCGCTGTTCTACCTCCGACGCGAGCGGGAGGAACGGGCAGCGGGCAAGGACGCCGACGCGGCGCTCGAAGCGGCGGCGGCAACGTCGGGTCGCTCGGTGCTGGTGAGCGGGTTGACGGTCATGACCGCGATGGCCGGGATGTACTTCACGGGCGACAAGACGTTCGAGTCGTTCGCCACCGGCGGGATCATCGTGGTCGCAGTCGCCGTGCTCGGCTCGCTGACCGTGCTGCCGGCGATCCTCTCAAAGCTCGGCGACAAGGTGATGAAGGGCCGGGTGCCGGTCATCGGTCGTCGCCGCGAGCAGGGCATCGAGTCGCGGTTCTGGAGCGCCGTGCTCCGACCGGTCCTCAAGCGTCCCGCGATCGCGGCGACGGCTGCCGCCGCCGTCCTGGTCGCGCTGACGATCCCGGCGCTGGGGATGAAGACGGGCAACCCGGGTGTCAACGGGCTGCCTCAGAACCTGGCGGTGACCAAGGCGCTGAACCGGACGCAAGCCGTGTTCCCAGGCGGCGGCACTCCGGCGCAGGTCGTGATCCAGGCTCCGCGTGTCACGGCTCCCGACGTTCAGCACGCGATCCAGCGGCTCGAACGCGGCGCGCTCGAGAGCCGTCGGTTCAGCAACCCGGCGCAGGTGGACGTCAGTCCGTCCGGGACGGTTGCCGTGCTGTCGCTGCCGATCGCAACCGGCAACGGGACCGACGACGCGTCGAACGCCGCGCTGGCGACGCTGCGCGAGCAGCTCGTGCCGCAGACCGTCGGCAAGGTCGGCGGCGTGACCGCGAACGTGACGGGACTGACCGCCCAGTCGAAGGACTACAACGACCAGATGCGCGCACGCGCGCCGATCGTGTTCGCGTTCGTGCTGGCCGTCGCCTTCGTGCTGCTGCTGGTCACGTTCCGCTCGATCGTGATCCCGCTCAAGGCGATCGCGCTCAACATGCTGTCGGTCGGCGCGGCCTACGGCGTGCTCGTGCTGGTCTTCCAGAAGGGCTGGCTCGAGTCGCTGCTCGGCTTCAAGTCGACCGGCGCCATCGAGTCGTGGCTACCGGTGTTCCTGTTCGTCGTCCTGTTCGGGCTCTCAATGGACTACCAGGTGTTCATCGTCAGCCGCATCCGCGAGGCATTCGATCGCGG
>JBKPDA010000294.1:0-7463 GCA_046727635.1 Actinomycetota bacterium
GTTCCGCCGCTCGCTGTTCGACACCGTCTACAACATGAACATGGCCCACCTGAACCGGGCCACCGAGACCGTCTACGAGCAGTTGGAGGACGCGGGGCTCAGGACGGCATGCACCACCTACCTGATCTACCGCGGCCGCACCCGTCACAAGCTCGCCGAGGACGGGATCTATCCGGCGATCGCCCGCGCCGCCCAGTTCACGCACGCCGTCTACGGGCCCACCGAGCTCTTCTATGCCGACCTCTTCTCGTCGCGCCGCACCGGTTGCCGCTCGATGCTCGGGCGTCCGGGGCTCCGCGACCAGCACACGGGCTGCGTGGGCGCCTACCTCGTGGAGCACGACCTTTTCGACTTCCTGCTCTTCTCCCTGCCCGACAACGACACCTACTCGCACCGCTTCGGGCCGTACGCGCAGGTGAGCTCGATCGCGGGCGCCGACCGCGAGCTCGAGCGCATCATGCACGCCGCCGGCGGCCCCGACCGCTTTCTCGACGAGCACGCCGTGATCGTGATGTCGGACCACTCGCAGACGACCATCGAGGAGCGCGTGAACCTCGCCCAGGCGCTGTCCGATTGGCACGTACAGCTGCCGGGCGACAAGACGGGCGGGGAGGCCGAGATCGCCGTCTGCCCGGCCGCGCGCTCGGCGATGGTCTACGTGCTCGACGCGGAGCGCCGCGACGAGCTGGCCGAACGCGTGGCGCGCGACCTGCGAAAGGTGGACGGGCTGGACCTCATCGTGCGCCTCGCCGGCGGTGAGGCGTCGGTGTGGAGCGAGCGCGGCGAGTTGCGCTTCGCGCCGGACGGGGAGCTCGAGGACCTGCGGGGGCGGCGCTGGAGCGTGCAAGGCGAGTTGCAGGCGCTCGACCTCCACGTCGCCGACGGCCACGTGGACAGCCACGACTACCCGGATCCGCTCGGCAGGCTCTGGTCGGCCTTAACATGTCCTAACTCTGGAGACATCCTGATCGGTGCATCGCCCGGGTACGAGTTCGTAGACTGGGGAGGCACCGACCACGTGGGCGGCGGAAGCCACGGATCGCTCCACAGGGGTGATTCGCTTGGTGTCTTACTCTTCGCGGGCACGGAGCCCGCTCGAGATGCCGCCCCGGCCCAGTGGTCGATCGAGGACGTAACCCCAATGGTTCTCCATCACTTCCAGGTAGGCTCGTAGGCCGCAATGACCGACGACACCGCAGTGGTCTTCCATGACGAGGGTGTCGCGGCGGGACGTGTGCGCGCGCACGTCCGCCTGCGTCACGGCATGCGGAAGACCCACAACTGGGTGCAGCTGGCCAAGTTCTGTGCGGTCGGCGGCACCGGGTACGCGCTCAACCTCGGGGTGTTCGCCCTCCTCGCCGTGCCCCTGCACGTGCACCACATCCTGGCGGCCACGATCGCATTCCTCGTGGCGGTGCTCAACAACTTCTGGCTGAATCGGCATTGGACGTTCGGCGCTGCGGATGGGCATGCGGGCTTCCAGGCCATGCGCTTCTTCACGGTCAGCGTTCTCGCGTTTCTGTTCTCGCTCGGGGTGCTGCAGCTGCTCATCGTCAGCTTCGGCGTGCCCAAGGTGGCAGCGCAGGCGATCTCCATCGCCGCGGCCACGCCGCTGAACTTCCTCGGGAACAAGATGTGGAGCTTCGGCCGAGGCCGCTGAGCCGAGGCCCTATATCCGCGGCCGCCGCGGCGGCTCTCGTCGTTCTTGCGCTGGTCGTGCCGGGCACGGCAGCCGCTGCCGGCAACACCACCACCACGACCACGGCACAGTCCGCGGTGCAGCTGCCGGCGTCGCAGACCGAGGTGCCCGACGGCTACCACCTCACCGCCGTTCAGGCCATCGCGGAGGCGCAGCGTGTGGTGAAGGTGCGCAACTACCTGCGCACGCACAAGGGGCTGCGCGCGTACGGGTACGTCGAACGCCCGCGCGACTGGCAGGTGAGCTGGTTCGACAAAAAGAACAACGAGAAGATCCAGGTGCTGGTGGACGACCCCACCGGCACTCCCCTCGAGGCCTGGACCGGCTACCAGGTGGCGTGGCGAATGGCCCGCGGCTACCCCGGCGCCTTCGGCCGGCGCTTCAACGCGATCTACGTCTGGCTGCCGCTCGGCCTGATCTTCCTGCTGCCGTTCATCGACTTCAAGCGGCCGTTCCGGCTGCTGCACCTCGACATGCTGATGCTGGTGGCGTTCGCCATCTCGCACCTGTTCTTCGAGAAGGGCAAGATCGGCGTGTCGGTGCCGCTGGCCTATCCGGTGCTGGGCTACCTGCTCGTGCGCATGCTGATCGCCGGGTTCAGGCCCAAACGCCCGCGCGGACGGCTCGTGCCCTACGCGCCTCCGTGGGTGCTCGCCCTCGCGATCCTGTTCCTCGTCGGCTTCCGGGCGGGGCTCAACATGATCGACTCGAACGTGATCGACGTGGGCTACTCCGGCGTGATCGGGGCCCACTACATCACGCACGGGCACGAGCTCTACAACGGCACGTTCCCCGTCGACAACGCGCACGGCGACACCTACGGGCCGATCACCTACCTGGCCTACGTGCCGTTCGAGCAGATCTTCCCCTGGAGCGGCCGCTGGGACGACCTGCCTGCCGCCCACGCCGCGGCGATCGCCTTCGACCTGCTCACGCTGCTCGGCCTGTTCCTGCTCGGCCGGCGCCTGCGCGCCGGCCCGTCTGGCACCAACCTGGGGCTGGCGCTCGCGTTCGCCTGGGCCGCCTACCCCTACTCGCTGTTCGTGCTCTCCACGAACTCGAACGACTCGCTGGTGGCGGCGCTTTTGGTCTTCGCGCTGCTCGCCGTGTCATTGCCACCGGCACGCGGCTTAATGGTGGGGCTGGCGAGCGCGGCCAAGTTCGCTCCGCTTACCCTCGCGCCCCTGTTCGTTCGCGGTAAGGACGCGCTCGTCAGCAGGCGGACGATCGTGGCCGGGGTGGTCGCCGTGGTGGTGTTCGTCGCCGCCTTCCTGCCGTTCATCCCGCCCGGCGGGTTGCACGAGCTCTGGCACCGTTCGCTCGGCTCGCAGGTGAACCGCAGCTCGCCGTTCAGCGTCTGGGGCCAGACCTCGCTCGACTGGCTGCAGGCGGTGTGGCAGGCCCTCTCGGTGGCCCTGGCGATACTGGTCGCGGTAGTGCCGCGCCGGCGCACGGCCGTGCAGATAGCGGCCCTGGCGGCGGCGGTGCTCATCGCCTTCCAGATCGGCGCTGATCATTGGTTCTACCTGTACATCGTCTGGTTCGCCCCGCTGGCCCTGGTGGCGCTGTTCGCGCCGTACGACCACGTGACACCTGAGGAGCCCGAAGCGGATTGGGCTGAGCAGGAGCGGCTGGCGGAGCCCGCGTTGGCGTAGGAGTCAACCGAGTTCGGCCGGCAGAAGCAGTTGCTCGATCGACAACGCCCGTCCGGCCTCATCCGCCTCGATGACCACCCCATTGAGCCACGGATCGTCATCCGAGGTCTCGAACTTCACCGGCATCATCGTGATGAAGCGCTCCAGCGCCTGCTCGCGCTTCACGCCGATCACGCCTCCGCGCGGGCCGGTCATCCCCACGTCGGTGACGTAGGCGGTGCCGCCCGGCAGCACCCGGGCGTCGGTGGTGGGCACGTGCGTGTGGGTGCCCACGCAGGCGGTCACGCGCCCGTCGAGGTGCCAGCCCATCGCCACCTTCTCGCTCGTTGCCTCGGCGTGGAAGTCCACGAGCATCCAGTCGGTGCGGTCGCGCAGCTCGGCCAGCACGGCATCCACCTCGCTGAACGGTGAGCGGGCGGCGTCGAGGAACACGGTGCCCGACATGTTCACCACGCCGAGGCGGCCAGCCTCCTTCTCGACCACGGTGTAGCCCCGGCCGGGGTTGCCCTTCGGGTAGTTGCCAGGACGCACGATGCGCGGGTCGTTATCGAGGAAGCGATACACCTCGCGGTGCTTGAAGGCGTGGTTGCCGAGCGTGATCGCGTCCACGTCGCCGCTGTCCAACCAGTCGCGCGCGATCTTCTCGGTGATGCCGAGGCCGCCGGCGGAGTTCTCCCCGTTCACAACCACGAAATCGGGCTTGTAGCGGTCGCGCAGGCCAGGCAGGAGCGCGTCCAGCGTGCGCCGGCCGATGCCGCCGACCACATCGCCGATGAAGAGCATCACCATGCGCACGATTCTGTCAGCGCCACTACCGTTCGGCCGATGCAGGAGCCGGCGGCCGCGCAGGCGGCCCAGGTCGGAGTGGTCCTCGAGGCCACCGACATCGTCAAGCGCTTCGGCGAGCGCGAGGCGCTCAAGGGCGTCTCGATCGGCGCTGCCCGCGGCGAGCTGGTGGCGATCATCGGGCCGAACGGCGCGGGTAAGACCACCTTGCTATCGATCCTCGCCGGCGTGCAGAAGCCGGACTCGGGCAGCGTCAGCCGCGCGCCCGAGGACGTGGGCTGGGTGCCGCAGCAGGCCGCGCTCTACAACAAGCTCACCGTGGCGGAGAACCTGCGGCTCTTCGCCCGGCTCGAGCGCTGCCCGGACGTGCCGGCCACCGTCGAGCAGATGCTCCGCCAGACAGGGCTCGAAGACCGCGCGAACGACCAGGTGGGCGAGCTGTCCGGTGGCAACCGGCAGCGCGTGAACATCGCGATCGGCTTGCTGCCAGCTCCTGAGGTGCTGCTGCTCGACGAGCCCAGCGCCGCGCTCGACCCGCGCCAGCGTGAGCGCCTCTGGGAGTTCATCCTCGGCCTGGCAGCGGAGGGCACGACGGTCGTGTACTCCACGCACAACGTGCAGGAGGCCGAGCGCTACGCGGGCCAGGTGGTGGTGCTCGCCGACGGCGACCTGCTCTTCTCCGGCTCGCCGCGCGAGCTCGAGCGGATCGTCGGCGCGACCGACCTCGACTTCGAGGCCGCGTTCGTGGCCTTCCTGCACCAGCAGGGGCACTGATGCGCTGGCTCCTCGTGAAGGACCTCCAGATCCTGCGGCGCTCGCCCCTCCTCGTCGCGCTGCTCGTGCTCTACCCGATCATCATCGCCACGCTGATCGGCTTCGCGCTCTCGCGCGGTCCGGCGAAGCCGCGCGTGGCGTTCCTCAACGAGGTGCCGGCGTCGGCCAGCACGCTCGATCTGGGCGGCACACGCGTCGACGTGTCCCAGTACGCGGACGAGATCTTCTCCCGCATCGACCCCGTCCACGTGAAGAGCGAGAAGGAGGCGCTCGATAAGGTCAGGTCGGGCGACGTGCTCGGCGCCCTGATCATCCCGGCCGACACGGTGCAGAAGCTCGAGACGGGCCTCGAGTCCGCACCGATCAAGGTCTTCTTCAACTCCGAGGACCCGGTCAAGTACCGCTTCGTCCAGGACACGATCAAGTCCGAGGTGCAGGACGCCAACGCGGCGCTCACCAAGCAGCTAACCAGGGTGGCGCTCAACTACCTCGACCTGATCTCGAAGGGCGGCAACGTGTCGCTCTTCGGAAACAACTTCAACGTGCTCGGCTTGGAGAACGCGCAGACGATCGTCCAGGCCGCAATCACTCAGCTGCCGCGCAACTCGCCGCTGCGCAACGAGCTCGGACAGGTGGCGCAGTTCGCCAAGCTGGCGCGCGACAACCTCAAGCTGTCGGGCGGAGTGCTCCAGTCGGTGGGCACGCCGATCAAGGCTCAGGAGACGATCGTCAAGGGCGGCCGCACGCCGCTCGACGCCTACGCGGTGGCCATCGCGGTGAGCGTCTCGCTGATGTTCGTCACGCTGCTGCTGGCCGCGGGCGTGCTCGCGCTGGAGCGCGAGGAGAATGCGTTCCTGCGGCTGGTACGCGGGCTGGTGTCGCGCACGGGGCTGCTGGTGGAGAAGGTGGGGCTGGCGGCCATCTGCGCCGTCGCGGTCTCCCTCGTGATGCTGGCCGGCATTGCCCTGTTCGTGTCCCTCGAGTGGGGGCGCTTCCCGCTCTGGATCGTCGCGCTCGCGGTGGGCGCGCTCGGCTTCGGCTCGATGGGGGTGGCCATCGGCGGGCTCACGCGGGAAGTCCGGGCGGCGTCGTTGCTGGCGTTCATGGTCTCGCTGCCGATCGCGTTCCTCGCCCTGGTTCCATCCGGCTCGGTGTCCGAGGGCGTGTTCCAGGTGATACGCGTGATTTCGGCGCTATTCCCGTTCAAGCCCACGCTCGAGGCGCTCAATGCCGCGCTGAATCGCTCGGGCGACATCGGCCCGCCGCTCCTGCACCTGGCAATCCTCACGCTGGCGTTCGGCGTCATAGCCCGCGTGTCGCTGCGGCGCTTCGCGTAACGCGCCTAGACTGAGCTCCAATGGCGTTCCCCGCCACACGCATGCGGCGCCTGCGGAAGACCGGCGTGTTGCGCGACATGGTGCGCGAGACCGAGCTGTCGGCAAGCCACCTCGTCTACCCGATGTTCGTCGAGCTCGGCATCGACAGCCGCACGCCGATCGAGGCGATGCCTGGCGTCGACCGGCTTTCCATCTCGCAGGCGGTGGAGGAGGCGGGCGAGGCACACGCGCTCGGCATCCCGTCCGTGCTGCTGTTCGGCATCCCGACCGAGAAGGACGAGCAGGGCAGCGGCGCCTACGACGAGGAGGGCGTGGTTCAGCTGGCCACGCGCGCGATCAAGGAGGCGATCCCCGAGCTCGTGGTGATCACCGACGTGTGCCTCTGCGAGTACACCTCGCACGGACACTGCGGCGTGGTGCGGCCCGACGGCTACGTGGACAACGACCTCTCGCTGGAGCTGCTCGCCAAGACGGCGATCTCGCAAGCCGCTGCCGGCGCGGACATCGTCGCGCCCAGCGACATGATGGACGGCCGCGTGGGCGCCCTGCGCGCGCAGCTCGACGCCGAGGGCTACAGCGAGATGCCGATCATCGCCTACAGCGCGAAGTTCGCAAGCGCCTTCTACGGGCCGTTCCGCGAGGCGGCCGAGTCCACGCCGGCGTTCGGCGACCGGCGCGCCTACCAGATGGATCCCGCCAACGCCGACGAGGCCGTGCGCGAGGCGCTGCTCGACGTGGAGGAAGGGGCCGACGTGGTGATGGTCAAGCCGGCGCTGCCCTACCTCGACGTGATCCGGCGGGTGAAGGAGGCCACGCTGCTGCCGGTGGCGGCCTACAACGTGAGCGGCGAGTACTCGATGCTGAAGGCGGCGGTCCAGGCCGGCTACCTGGACGAGCGCGCGGCCGTGCTCGAGGCCCTCACGGGCATCCGCCGCGCGGGCGCCGACATCGTGATCACCTACCACGCCAGGGACGTGGCCCGTTGGCTTCGGTGAGCGCCGGCAACTACGGCGCGAAGACACGCGAGCGCAAGCAGGGCGCCGCGATTCCGCTCGACGAGCTGGACAAGCGCCTGCTCAACCTGATGCAGGGCAGCTTCCCGCTCGCCCCGCGGCCGTACCTCGAGGTCGCCCGCCTGGCGGAGATCACCGAGGACGAGGCGCTCCGCCGCGTTGACCGGCTGGTCCGGGAGCGCATCATCCGCCAGGTCAC